>JAGLFI010000057.1 GCA_023144585.1 Desulfobacula sp.
TCCGTTAATACGGGGAAATTCATGCGGGCCATGTCAGAGCGGGTGGAATCCTGGATTCATGACACCTATGCAGACGAGGTCAATTTTGAAAAGCTTGAGGAACGAATGGACCCGGATGTGGCGGATGAAATTTATGAGCTTGAGCGATGTGTGGAATGCGGATGTTGCGTATCTGCCTGTGCAACCAAACGGATGAGACCGGATTTTCTTTCTGCCGTTGGATTTATGCGGCTTGCCAGATTTGCCATGGACCCCAGAGACAAACGGTCTGATGATGAGTTCTATGAAATTATGGGCGATGATGACGGCGTATTTGGCTGCATGACTCTTTTAGGATGTGAAGACTATTGTCCCAAGGATCTGCCGCATCAGACCCAGATTGCATATCTCAGAAGGAAGATGGTTTTGGTTAAATAGTTAAGAGGTAAAAAAAATGAATGAATTTAAATTTGAGACCATGTTTCCTTTGGGAGAAGATACAACCCAATATCGTCTCCTCACCAAAGAACATATCAGGATAAGAGAGTTTGAGGGAAAAGAGGTTCTCATGATAGAACCGCAAGCCATAACCCTGCTTGCCAATCAGGCTTTTAAAGATGTGGCTCATCTTTACCGGTCTGAACATCTTGAGAGTTTAAGGAAAATTATTGATGATCCCCAAAGCAGTGATAATGACCGGTATGTCGCCCTGGAACTCTTAAAAAATGCTGTAATTGCCTCTGAAAAGGTCTATCCCATGTGCCAGGATACGGGAACAGCCATTGTCATGGCGAAAAAAGGCCAGCAGGTCTGGACCTGGACAGATGATGAAGAAGAGTTGTCCAAAGGGGTTTTTCAGGCTTATACAGAAAATTATTTAAGATATTCTCAGAATGCCCCGCTGACCATGTACAAGGAGATGAACACTAAGACCAATCTGCCGGCCCAGATTGATATTGCCTCTGTTCAGGGAGAGGCCTACAAGTTCCTGTTCATGGCAAAAGGCGGCGGTTCCGCTAATAAAACAGCTCTTTTCCAGATGACAAAGGCGGTATTAAATTCTGAAGAGACCCTGATCAATTTTATGCTGGAAAAAATGAGAGGCCTTGGGACAGCAGCCTGTCCACCATATTATATTGCTTTTGTCATTGGCGGAACTTCTGCAGAACTCAATTTAAAAGCCGTGAAATTGGCCTCGGCAAGATATCTGGATTCATTGCCCACAAAGGGCAGTGAAACCGCCCATGCATTCAGGGACATTGATCTTGAAGAAAAAGTGTTGATAAAATCCCAGGAACTTGGGCTTGGTGCCCAGTTTGGCGGTAAGCATTTCGCTCTGGATGTCCGGGTGATTCGTCTGCCAAGGCATGGAGCCTCATGTCCCGTTGGTATAGGAGTTTCTTGTTCTGCCGATCGCCAGATCAAGGGGAAAATTACAAGGGATGGAATTTTCTTAGAACAATTGGAAGAGAATCCTGCCCAATACCTGCCGAAAAAAGAACCTGAAATGAAAGAAGCTGTCCAGATTGATCTGAACAGGCCCATGGATGAGATTCGGGCTGAACTTTCCAAATATCCGGTTGCCACAAGACTTTCCTTAACCGGTAAAATCATTGTGGGAAGGGACATTGCCCATGCTAAATTCATGGAAGGATTTGAAGCAGGTAATGGCCTGCCCGAATATCTGAAAAATCATATTATTTATTATGCAGGACCTGCCAAGACACCGGATGGTGAGGCTTCCGGAGCATTCGGCCCCACCACTGCCGGAAGGATGGATCCCTATGTACCCATCTTCCAGAAAGAGGGCGCTTCCATGATCATGCTGGCAAAAGGGAATAGAAGCAAACAGGTGACTGACGCCTGCAGGGAATACGGCGGATTTTACCTGGGTTCACCCGGGGGCCCTGCTGCCCGCCTTGGAAAAGACTTTATCAAGAAAGTTGAACTGGTCGAATACGAAGAACTGGGTATGGAAGCTGTTTATATGATTACCGTGGAAAATTTTCCTGCTTTTATCATTGTTGATGATAAAGGTAATGATTTTTATGCTGATCTATTGTAATTAAGCGTATTCTTGATTTTTTTAAAGCCCCGAAAGAGATTTTTAATCGCTTCCGGGGCTTTTTTAATTTCATTTCTGCTATATAATTGTAAAAGAAATATCTTTTGTGTGTCCATAACAAATAATATTTGGAGATTTTCATGAAGACAAGAATAGAAAAAGATACCATGGGCGAAATTCATGTCCCTTTTGATAAATACTGGGGTGCACAGACCCAGAGGTCTTTAAATTATTTTAAAATCGGAAGACAGAAGATGCCTTTGGAAATCATCAGGGCATTTGGAATATTAAAAAAAGCAGCAGCCATTGTGAATCATGAGCTGGGGATTCTGTCCCGGGGAAAAAAAGATATAATTATCCAAGTCTGCGATGAAATCATCAAAGGAGTTCTTGATGATCATTTCCCTCTGGTTGTCTGGCAGACCGGGTCGGGTACCCAGTCCAATATGAATGTGAATGAAGTCATTGCCAACCGGGCCCATGTGTTGTTTGGCAATAAGCCCGGGGAGGGGAACCGCCTTATTCATCCCAATGATGATGTCAATAAATCCCAGTCTTCAAATGATACCTTTCCAGCCGCCATGCATATTGCGGCCTGTAAGATCTTGTCTGATAGCACCATTCCTTCCATAGAAGCGTTGAAAGCCTCTTTGGAAAAGAAGGTCAAAGACTGGGATAAGATTGTAAAAATTGGCCGGACGCACCTGATGGATGCAATCCCCTTGACCCTGGGGCAGGAATTTTCAGGATACGCATCCATGCTGGATCATGGTCTTAAAGCCCTGGGTCACACCTTGTCCCATCTGGCCGAGCTGGCCCTGGGTGGGACAGCCGTGGGAACCGGTCTGAACGCACCCGGGGGATATGACATAAAGGTGGCCCGAATTATTGCCGATTTGACCGGCTATCCTTTTGTCACGGCACCCAATAAATTTGAATCTTTAGGCGCACATGATGCCATTGTTGCAACACATGGGGCACTGAAAACATTGGCGGTCAGTCTCATGAAAATTGCTAATGACATAAGGCTTCTGGGCTCAGGGCCGCGATGCGGCATCGGGGAGCTGCTGCTGCCGGAAAATGAACCCGGGTCCTCTATCATGCCGGGAAAAGTAAACCCCACCCAGACAGAAGCTCTGACAATGGTGTGCGCCCAGGTCATGGGCAATGATGTCACTATCAATATTGGCGGATCAAATGGACATTTTGAGCTCAATGTATTTAAACCGGTGATCATTTACAACTTCCTGGAATCGGCACGGCTGTTGGGCGATGCAGCATTATCGTTTAAAAATAATTGTGTGGACGGCAGTGAACCTAGTTATGAAAATATTCAAAAACACCTTCAGGAGTCACTCATGCTGGTGACGGCCTTAAATCCCCATATCGGCTATGAGCAGGCAGCTAAGGTTGCAAAGAAAGCCCATAAAGAGAAGAAAACACTGAAGCAGGCAGCCCTTGATCTGGGAATCGTAACGAACGAACAATTTGATAAATGGGTGGATCCCAAAAAAATGACAGGAAACATATAAAAAAAAGGAGACGTTTTTTCGTTGTCAACATTTGCCAGGGATTTAAAAAGGGCATATACTTTTACTGAACATCAACGATAGGAATAGGAGATCAAGGCCATGGATCATCATGTGACCGTATTTAAACCATACCCTTTTAAAGAGGGGCAGAAAATATTTATTGAGGGATCAAAACGATCCGGTGACTGGGAAGTGGTAGGCTTAAGCGAAACCAAAGTCACTCTTAGATGCCCCATTTCAAAAAAAGAAGTAAACTGGGACAGGTTTTGTTATTATATTGAAGATAAAAATATAAAATGGCCCAGGGACTAAGATCCGTTACTGAGTTTGAATATGAGGATAAAGAAACATGAAAGTAATACTCTTGATGGCTGTTACAGCAGACGGGATGATTGCAAGAAATTCCATGCAAACCATAGACTGGACCGGAAAAGCGGATAAGAAATATTTTGTTCATATCACCCGGGAATCAGGCACCATGATCATGGGCTCAAAAACATTTGATACCATTGGGAAAGTGTTGCCGGGACGTAAAAATATTGTCATGACAAGGGACAAAACAAGAGCAAGCCAGGACAGGGATTTGATATTTACCAGCCAGATACCGGGTCAGATCATCAATGATTTTAAAGCCCAGGGGTTTGAATCTGTAACGCTCATTGGCGGATCAATGATAAATACTCTGTTTATAAAAGAAAACCTGATTGATGAAATTCATGTTACAATTGTCCCAAGGCTTTTTGGAAAGGGGTTGTCCCTATTTAACGAATCCCTGGATATTCGGTTGGATTTGCTGGATGTCACGGAAATTGATAAAGGTCATGTTTTATTAAGATATGCAGTCAAGAAATAAATCCATTGCAAGGGAAGTCCTTGGAGAGTTTCCTGAAACCGACCGGCATATCATTAACACCATGCTCTCAAAATAATAATTTCTTGACAGCCTATAATATTTTAACTATTGAAATTTAAATGGCTTTATTTGAAAAAAAAATATCCTTGTCGTTGAAAACGCTTCCTGTGCGAATTGTTATTCCTGTTGCATTAACCATTCTTCTCTTTATCCTGACCATTTTTCTTTTAATCATTCCACTTTTGGAAAAAAATATGATGGCGGGTAAAAGAGAGGGCATCATGCATTTGACGGAGAGTGCATGGAGTACATTGAATTTTTTTTACGCAAAAGCCCAAAAAGGGTTGATCTCTCATGAAGAGGCCAAACAACAGGCCATAAACCATTTGCAGCAATTAAAATACGGGCCTGAACTGAAAGATTATTTTTGGATAAATGATATGACGCCGAATATGATCATGCATCCATACCGTTCGGATCTTGAGGGTAAGGACGTATCAGATTTTAAAGATCCGGCCGACAAATATTTGTTTGTTGAAATGGTTGAAATAGTGAAAAACAAAGATGCAGGCTTTGTGGATTATCTCTGGCAATGGAAGGGAGATTCAAACAAAATAGTTCCCAAAATTTCCTATGTTAAGGGATTTGCCCCCTGGGGCTGGATTATCGGAACCGGTATCTATATTGAAGATGTCAGACAGGAAATTCTGACCATAATGCGCCGGTTAATCTATACCTGCTCAGGGATTATGATTCTGTTCGTACTGCTGTGCGGTTATATTATATGGCAGGGCACAAAGGCTGAAAAAGAACGGATAAACGCCATGGAACAATCCAATTTAAGAGAGAAACAACTTCTTCAGGCGGATAAAATGACATCTTTGGGAATACTTGTGGCAGGGGTTGCCCATGAAATTAATAACCCTGCAACATCTTTAATGCTCAATGCACCGAATCTTAAAAAAGCATGGCATGCATTCACGTGGATTCTGGATGATCATTTTACAAAGCACAAGGATGAACTTGTCTGCAATATGCCATACGCAGAACTCAGCAAACGGATTGATATGATGCTGACCGCAATTGAAGACAGTTCTGCAAGGATAAAAAGAATCATAACGGAGTTAAAGGATTTTTCACGTCCCCCAGAGGCAGATATGGAAAGTGAAATTGATATTAACCTTATGGTAAAAAAATCACTGGATCTGACCCAATCCATATTGAAAAAAGCAACAAACCACCTGTCTGTTGATTTTGAAGAGGGGCTGCCGAAAATTTCAGGCAATTTCCAGAAACTACAGCAGGTTATTATTAATTTGCTTGTTAATGCAAGCCAGGCTCTTGACAATACGGAACAGTCCATCCATGTGCAAACGTCAATACTTAAAGAGTCTCATTTTATTGCGATTGAGGTGAGCGACAGCGGGCCGGGTGTTTCTCCCGGGGATTTAAAAAAAATGAAAGGACCTTTTTTTACGACCAAAAGGGATCACGGAGGAACAGGTCTCGGACTTTCTATTTCAGAAAAAATTGTATATGATCACAAGGGGATATTGGAGTTTGTTTCGGAATTTGGAAAGGGTTTGACTGCAAAAGTACTGCTGCCTTTGGGCAATTAGAAAAGTATCGTTTAAAAGGATCAGGATACAATGATGACGAAGAGACAACAGATCATGGATCGCCCCATCTTCATCGTTGACGATGAACTGGAAATTCTTCTGGCAGTGGATACCACTCTGAGAATGGCAGGTATGGACAATATCATCATCATTGATGATGCAAGGGATGTGATTCGGCAAATGGAACGACAGATCCCCTGCCTCATCATCCTGGACCTGAATATGCCCCATATCAACGGTGGACGCCTGCTTAAAATTGTCCGCAAAACATATCCCAGAATCCCCGTGATTATACTCACCGGTGCTATTGATGTGGATACAGCGGTAAAATGTATGAAAATCGGGGCCATGGATTATGTGGTCAAGCCGGTGGAGGAAGATCGGCTTATAGCTGCTGTCAAACAGGCGCTGGCCTATGGGGATTTTGAAAATAAGTTTCAGGATTCCTCTGCAGGTGATCTGTTTTCCCAGATAAAAAATCCCAAGGCATTTGCGCATATTATCACCCAGGATGAGAAGATGCACTCCATCTTTCACTATATCGAGGCCATTGCCCCGTCTTCCCAGCCGGTCCTTATCCTCGGAGAAACAGGAGTGGGAAAGGAACTCATTGGCCGGCCCATCCATACTTTGAGTCAAAAAAAGGGAAAGCTGATTGTTGTCAATGTGGCAGGATTAGATGACAATGTGTTTTCCGATACTCTTTTCGGTCATGTTCCCGGGGCGTTCACCGGCGCCCAAAAGGTAAGGCAGGGATTGATTGAACAGGCTTCCGGTGGCACGCTTTTTTTAGATGAAATCGGAGATCTTGCCTTAACTTCCCAGGTTAAATTGCTCAGGCTGCTTCAGGAAAGGGAATACCTTCCTTTGGGGTCTGACAAGATCAGACACTCTGATGCAAGGATCATTGCCTCCACCAACCTGGATCTCTGGGTCCTTGAAAAAAAAGGAATTTTCAGAAAAGATCTGATCTACCGCCTTTCCACCCATACCCTGACACTTCCGCCGCTGCGGGAGCGTCTTCTGGACCTGCCGCTGCTGCTGGACCGGTTTGTTTGCCAGGCAGCTGATGAACTGAATAAACCGATTCCCGAACTTTCAAAAATATTGATCGAGCAAATGGAGACCTATCCTTTCAAGGGCAACATCAGGGAGCTTAAATCCATGGTATATGACGCTATCTCACGGTATAGGAAAGGCCCAGTCACAGCAGACATGTTCAAAGGCCTGGGCATATCCGGACCAGGGCCAGGACTAGGATCAGGACAAAAAGATGATCAAAGTTTTTCTCTTCCCACCCTGAAAGAAGCCTC
>JAGLFI010000058.1 GCA_023144585.1 Desulfobacula sp.
GCCGCATGCATGGTCATCAAAGATACTTTTTCCACGTTAAACTCCAGAGTATCGGTATTCTGGTTCAGGGCAAGCGCATTAAGAAAACTATTCAAATCATTGTGCAGCCCTGCAATGGATAAAAGGTTTTCAAAGGCCTGTTCTGCTTTGTCATTGCCTTTAATAATTTTGTTTAAATCTTCTTTTTCACACAAAAACTTTAACAATACCTCAATGTCACAGCCTTTAAGCTCTTCCGGAACCTCTGCATTTTGTGCCATATTTCTGCAAAAATTGATCAGTTGTTTGATACCCTCTATTTCAAATAATTTCTTTTTATCTGCTGCCTGAAAGGGAATGCCTTCTTTTTCAAACATATTGATAAAGATTTTGCACTGTCTTGAAGTTCGACAAAGAATAGCAAAATCTGCAAAAGAATATTCTTTTTGCTCGTCCAGATCTGTTTTGCCGGCATCCATTGAAAAAAAGGAGGTTCCGCCTACAAGCTTTTCAATCATCTTGCCAATGGCCACGGCCTCTGCATATTCTGTAGTGGTCTCCTTGATTATCAGCTTTTTAGTGCTTCCCATATCTGAAAAAACTTTGAATTTTTCTTCATTCTCCAGAGACTTGCTGATCATTTGAAAAGAGGCCTCCAGAATGGTCTGCGTGGATCTGTAATTTTTAGTCAAAATAATCTTTTCACACCCTGGAAAATCATGGGTAAACCACTTAAAATATTTATTGTCCGACCCCCTGAATCCATATATGGACTGATCCGGATCACCAATCACAACAATATGATTATCCTGTGAGATCAGCTTTGCAAGCTCATACTGACCAAAATTCAAGTCCTGGTATTCATCAATAAAGATATAGTGATACGTTTTTTTAACACTTGACAGGATCTTTTCATCATCGGTCAACATCTTGACCGTCATGAAAATCAGATCTTCAAAATCCACCACATTCTGTTCTTTGCAAAGAATAAGATAGGCACTATAAATCTTTTTAAAACTATCTGATTCATCATTGGTTACGACTTCTTTAAGACCATCATCAGGGAACAATAAATTCTGTTTGCATTGGCAAATCAATTGATCTGTTTTATTTACCATCCCCCTTTTTATATCTTTACCCAATGCTTGCCTGATCAATGAAATCCGAATCGAATCATCAGCAATGTCAGCATGAAAACCCTTATAATATTTTAAGAGCCTGAGGCAAAATGAATGAAAGGTCGCTGCCAGCACAGCCGCCTTCGTTTTTTGGGGCATATATTTATCTATTCGCTGTTCAAGTTGTTTTGCCGCTTTATTGGTAAACGTCAGGGCAAGGATGGAGCCCGGGTCAACATCTTTCTTTGATACAAGATAGGCAATCTTCGCCGTCAATGTCCTTGTTTTCCCGGTACCGGGTCCGGCCTGAATCACCATGGCTCCGGCAGTTGATTCAACTGCTCTTGTTTGTTCGGGATTCAGATCGGCTAAAAGATCTTGAGATTTTACCGACTGTTTTATTTTCTGAATTTTTTTTCCATCTTTTTTTTTAAAATTCTTTTTCACAATGACATTCTTTACTCTTGTTTCAGCCTTTTTCCCCGACTTCTTATCAGGCAGGTCAAACAAAAGGTATTTTTCTCCTTTCAGCTGAATTTTTTCCTGCCTTGAAAAAATATTTACCTTTCCATATTCACCATCATAGCCCGGATCAATTTTGATATCACCTGTTCGCATCTTCATGACGGCTTCTGCCAGCAGGGGTACATTAGCGGTCTCTATTTCTTCAAAAGATTTTTCCAAAAGAATCCCAAGCTCCGGGCCCAGGATTTCAATTGCCCTGTTATAATAGCATGCCACCTTTTTTGTTTTGGGTCCCACCCCAAAAATTTCAGAAAGAATATCGGCAAGGGGAATAATACTTTTGAATCCATGCCGATTTTCGGGTCCATACCCTTCCGGCCTTGTGGCAAGTTCCTGAACCCTGTTCAGCACCCCATAGGTCACCTTACGTCCGCATTCGGGACAAATGCCGTCAACCTGGGCAGTGGTGGCAGGATTCAGACAGATATTACATTTTCTGTGGCCGTCATAATGATATTTACCCTGGTGGGGATACATATCCAGGGTACCCTGGTATTTTTCAAGGTCATTTTTCTCAAGGGCCTGCCGGATATGGAAAAAACTCAAATCCGTGTTAAACACAGAGGCATTCCTTCCTATGTATCCCGGTGAATGGGCATCGGAATTAGATATCAGTCGGACATCATCAAGGTCTTCAACACGCCAGTTCATGGGAGGATCGGAAGACAATCCTGTTTCAACAGCGAAAATATACTCCTTTAATGAACCAAAACACTCTTCAATGGAATCAAACCCTGATTTTGATCCGAACATGGAAAACCAGGGGGTCCAGATATGGGCCGGCACAAAGAAACCTTTATCATTGATTTCCAGCATGATGGAAAGCAGATCCGCTGCATCAAGCCCCAGTATCGGACGTCCGTCGGATTTAATGTTCCCGATTGAATCAAGTTTGGCGTTAAACTTTTTCACGCTGGCAATATCAGGGAAATAGACCAGGTTATGATTTTTTCTCACCCGGTCGTCTTTCTTATAAATATTGCTGATTTCCGTTTGCAGGATAAACCGGACCGGGTTCCTGCAACTTTCCGGGATAGTTTTATCGATATCCTTTGCAATTTCTTTTTTTAAAGAAAACAATCCCGGTTCTGTCTCTTCAAGCTTGGATTCAATCTCGTCGATCCAGGCAGGATAAGTAAAATCCCCAGTTCCGACAACCCGAACCCCTTTAATTTGTGCCGCATAATAAAGATTTTCAAAATCAAGATTTTTGGCTGTAGCCCTTGAATACTTTGAATGAATATGAAGATCAGCAATAAATTTCATTTTTTTGCCTGCTTTTTTGTCGGGTTTAATGGTTAAAATTGGTCCAGGTTCAATACTTTACATGATTTCCCCTTAATTTAAAAGCAGGATTCTGATAAAGAATAATAATCAATCCCAATAATAAAAAAGAAAGGGCCTGTAATGAACATTATTCAGGATAAAATTCTTGTGGTAGCAACAACAGAATTCAAAACCATTATTTCCAATTCCCTGAAAGACATTTCAGGGCTTAAGATCCTTGAAGCAGATTCTGAAAACAAGGCATTTGAATTGATTTACAATCATTTTTTCGTTCTGGTCATCATTGATGAAACCCTGCCTCACATTGATATGTATAAAATCGGATCCATGCTGCTCAGCCATAAAAAGACTCATAATGCTCCCCTGCTTATCATCACGGATACCATCCAACCTGAAAATTTCTTAACTGATTTTAAAGCGCTGCAGATTGACTATATTGTAAGGCCCTTTGATGAACAATTAATCCGGGCAAAAATAAAAATATTCTTTGAACTGTTTAAACAGAAAAATGCTGTTGAGCAAAGTATTGATGAACTGGATAAAGTTTATAAAAAAATTGTTGAACAGCATGAACTTGTCATGAAAGAAGAATTTTCAAGAAAAGAATTTGTCAATATTTCATCAATTGCTGCAAACCAGATGCAGCAGCCATTGAGAAGTCTTCAGGGAAATATTTATCAATTGTTTCGAAGCCGGGACCTTGCCCCGAAATTCAAGACAAACCTTGCTTCCATAAAGACCTCCACAGAAAAAATATCTCAAATTTCCAAAAAACTCTTTACCTTTCTCGGAAAAACAAAAAAAATATTAGCACAAAATGCTTCGGACCTGAAGGCTGATCAGGCCTATAGAATTCTCTATATTGAAACTTCAGATGAAGATTTCAGTATATTCAATCATTTTATAAAAGGCGTAATAAAATGCAAACTATCTCAGGCAAAGACACTTGAACAGGGTTTGGAACTCATTGCCGGCAACAAATTTGATTTAATTTTCACCTATCATTTATTACCGGACGGAACCGGGTTTGATCTGCTTTCAAAATTAAACCGGATGCGGTCGGATATCCCTGTTATTTTCACTCTGGATAAACCCAACGGCCATAAGGGGCCCGAAGCCATCTCAAAGGGTGCCTTTACCTATTTCATAAAAGAAGAAATATCCAGCACAAATATTCTTTCTATCATTTACGGTACGCTGGAAAAAACCAAGATCACACGGGAAGTGGAAGATGCCCAGAACAGAATCGTCATGATCTCACAAAAAGATTATCTCACCAAGCTTTTTAACCGGCGATGCTTTGAGCAGGAGCTTACATCTGAGATATCCAAGGCAAAACGATATAAGCTTCCTTTATCCATCCTCATTCTGGATTTTGATAAATTAGGAGCCATTAATGAAAACCACGGCTATGTTACAGGGGATACCATCCTCACCACCTGTGCGGCATTAATTCAAAGCATGGTCAGAAACAATGATGTGGTCTGCCGGTATGGGGAAGAAGAGTTTGGAATTGTCCTGCCAAATACTGCATTAAATGGTGCAAGAATGCTGACAGAAAGAATAAGGAAAAAAATTGCCGATTATGAATTTGGGAAAGATTCAAATGTGTTAAAGCTTACTGTCAGTATCGGCATTGTTTCATATGTCCCAAAAACAGATACTGATTTTCCCGCCCTGGTAAAAAAAGCACTGGATGCACTGACATCTGCCATGGACCAGGGCGGAAACAGGATAAAAACATTTATTAATTAAAGAGAAACCATCATGCCAATATTTGACCCTCACTCAACAGCATTGATCCAGAATTGGGATCAAGCCATGGAAAATCAAGCCAAAATCAAACAGCTTATTACAGATCATGCCGAAGAAAATCAATTTATAAATTTTACCGCTCAGGTATCAAGCATGACATCAAAGCTGATCATCGAATCTGAAAAAGGAGAAAAAAAACTGCCCGGTTTCCTTCTCAAAGAAAATGTCCTATATTCGGCGCTTCCACTTGACAAAGAACTTGAACCCTTTCTTGAAGCCTTGTCACAGATAAATGACAGCCAAACCATGCTTTCCGAGCCCATTCGGCAGGCCCTTGATGCAATAGACATTCCGGTTCAATTAATACTATATATTGCCCTGCAATGCCCCCATTGCCCCGATGTGGTCAGGACTATAATACCGTTGGCTTTCTATTGTAAAAACATTCACCTCCATATCATTGACGGCAGTCTGTTTTCTGAAACCGCTCAAAAAGACAAGGTCATGTCAGCGCCCTGCCTGATCCTTGATGATGACTTCAGATGGACAGGAAGTGTTATGGCAGAAGAAATCATCAAAATAATCACCAGCCGTGATCCATCACAATTGAGTGCGAGAACATTAAAGACAATCCTTGAAGGGGGAGATGCCTCCTGGATAGCACAGGCGATGATTGAAAAGGGAAAAATCTTTAACGCCTTTATCAAACTTTTGCTCCATGAGACATGGTCTGTCAGGCTGGGAGCCATGGTTATTGTAGAAGAACTTGCTGAAATCGACCCTAAACTTGCTGCCAGTCTATGTCCTCTTCTAATCAACCTGTTTGATGAAAAAGATATCCCTATACAGGGAGACATCCTCTATGCACTGGGCGAAGCCGGTAACCTTGAAACAAAAGAATGGATACGGACAAGGCTTCCCAAACTTGAGCACCCGGATCTTATTGATGCTGCAACAGACGCTCTGGACAGCCTGAAGGATATAGATTGAAAATGGAAGCTGTTATCGAAGCTAAAAAACTTACACGTAAATTTGACCACCTGGTTGCGGTGGACCAGGTGGAATTCAAGGTTTACCAGGGTGGAATTTTCGGTTTTTTAGGCCCCAATGGAGCCGGCAAGACGACGACAGTACGCATGCTCACAGGTATGATCGACCCAACAGATGGTACCGCTGCAATACAAGGTCACGACATCCATAAAGAATCATTGCTTTCGAGAACCCACATCGCCGTCGTCCCCGAAGAGGCAAATGTATACCTTGATCTGACTGTCTGGCAGAATCTCATGCTCATGGCAGAATTGCACGGTGTTGAACGGCATCAACGCTTTCAAAAAGCAGAACGTCTGCTTGACACATTCGGGCTGTCGGGAAAAAAGAAGCAGAAGGCCCGGATGCTCTCCAAGGGACTTCGGCAAAGGCTTATGCTGTGCGCTGCGCTGGTAACAGATCCAGAAATATTGTTTCTCGATGAACCCACCAGTGGGCTGGATGTCCAGAGCGCAAGGCTGATACGTCGGACAGTGAATGATCTGAAACAAAACGGCCTTACTGTGTTCCTGACTACCCACAACATGACAGAAGCCGGTGAGATGTGCTCACGAGTAGCGATAATTGACAAAGGACGTATTGTTGCCATAGATTCTCCAGAAAAGCTGCGCTCCACGATAAATGCCCGTCAATATGTTGAAGTGTGTTTTGCCGGTACAGCACCGGAACATAATGAATTAGAATCACTGCCAGATGTTTCACAGATTGATGTGGACAATCACAGATTTAGACTGTATACCGAATCACCCGGCAAAGTGGTGAGCAGGCTTGTCCGACTGGTGGACAAAAAAAAGATGGAGATCATGGATCTTAGTATCTGCAAGCCCAGTCTGGAAGATGTGTTTCTTCACTTAACGAGTGGAAACAAGAAAAAGGTCTTACGATGATGACCCAGAAGGAGAAAGTACAGACATGGCGCTGGCAGCTGCGTTGTTCGATGGTCATCCTAAAAAAGAATGCCCGTTTGTACTATCTGAAACCGTCCGTGCTGATATTCGGAGTTCTGTTCCCCGTATTTTTCTTTCTTGCCTTTAAGATGGGGCGCCCTGTTGCGGCTGAAAGTGTTGTCCCGGGCATGGTTGCCATGGCACTCTGGTTCACGGCCAGCGCAGTAGGTCCTCTGGTAACCCCATGGGAAAGAAGTGCCAGGACCTATGAACGTCTTATTTACACTCCCGTGTCACTGCACGCAATACTGGCGGGAGATGTGATCAGTGGGTTTGTTTTTGGGACCTGTCTTTCTATTATTCCGGTACTACTTGGACTTGTTCTTACCGATGTTAATATCCAGAACATGCCTTTGCTCATTTCCGGAATCATGATGGGTGCACTGAACTTTGCTTCTTTGGGTGTGCTTCTCGCTGCACCGCCGGCAAGTGGTCCCGCTAACATCATGTTGTTGTCGAACCTGGTCCGGCTACCCCTGCTTTTCGTGAGTGGGATATTCATGCC
>JAGLFI010000059.1 GCA_023144585.1 Desulfobacula sp.
TCAAAATTTTCAGCACTTACGGAAAACCAGGTAATATTATTATCCTCCATTAAGTCTTTTGCAACGTCTCTTGCAATATCTTCTACAAATTTAGGATTATTATAGGCTTTTTCAGTGACAAACTTCTCATCTTCTCTTTTAAGTACTGAAAAAATATCACAGGAAGCCGATGTCTCTACAAGATTAACGATATCTTCGATCCAGATAAATTTTTCAAACCGGGTACTGACCAGCACTTCTCCGCGTTGATTGTGAGCGCCGTATTCACTGATTTCCTTTGAACAGGGACACACTGATGTTACGGGAACTGCAACCTTCAGAATAATATCCGTATTTGTTTTCCCGTTTGAAGACCCGAGTATTGAGCAGGTATAATCCATAAGACCCTTTGAACCTGTTGCCGGAGATTGTTTTTCAATAAAATAAGGGAATGTAATTTCAATATGCGACGATTTGGCACCGAGGATTTTTTTCATATCTTCGAGAATGTAGGTTATGGATTCCAAAGATACTTGAGTTCGGAACAGATGCAGGATTTCAACAAACCTGCTCATATGGGTTCCTTTGCACTGATGGGGCAGATCCACATACATACTGATCTGGGCAATAGTGGATTGGAGTCCCATGGTTTTATCCAAAACTTTAATTGGGTACTTCAAACCCTTTATCCCAACTTTATCAATTGGGATGTTCCTGAAATCAGGTTGATTTTGAGTGTCTATCATTTTGCGTATCTAAAAGATACTCAACTGCAATATTACTCATCGCCCTGAATATATTGCCTTTTATATGTTTATTGTGTTGATACAAGGTTTCAAGCAAGCCTCTTATCTCACTGCGCTTTGTCTTATTTGCACTGGGGCAATTATTCTTAAACTCCGGCAAATCAAACAATTGACCAAACAGTATAATATCTTTTTTCTCAACATATGACAGCGGTCTGATTATTTCAAGAGCTCCTTTAAAAAAAGATTGCACAGGTTTCATTGTAGCAATCTTGCCGGCATAACAGATGTTAATAAATAAAGTCTCAATAATATCATCTTTATTATGACCCAAAGCAATCTTTTTACAGCCTTGCTCTTTTGCAATTTCAAAAAGTCTTTTTCTTCTAAGACGGGAACATAAAAAATACGGATTTTCTCTGTTTTCAGCAGAATGGGCAAGCAGACCATACTCTTTATATTCAATTTTCAAACCACCATAAGCGTCCACGACATAGTGCTCAAGTTCTTTTGCAAATGAGTCTTCAAATCCAGCATCAATATGGACGGGTAGAATATCAACTTTAACGGGTGCCCGTTTTTTCAAAGAAAATAAAACATTTAACAATACCTGGCTGTCCATACCACCGGATATGCCAACAAGAATCCTCTCATTTTCAAGGATCATATCCCAGTCATGCATTGCTTTTCCAACAGAACGATCTATTCTCTTTTTCAGGCCAGTTTTCACGCCAGTTTTACAGCTCCCGGCTCGTACTATTTGTCTTCCTGGTCTTCGTTCTTTTTTGCGACAATCCTGTTTGCAGCAATCTCTCTTAAAACAGTAACAACATCCTTATTATTGGATGCTTTCACCAACAGATCTGCGCCTTCTCTGACCTGTCTGATTCTTTTTGCTGCAAGGTGAACCAGGGTAAATCTATTGTCTACATTTTTCAAACAATCTTCAATGGTAACTCTTGCCAAAATTCTTCCCTCCAATATGTTTAGAGAATATCTATTATCTCGTATACTCTTTTACCGCCGGGAGCCTGTAATACTGCCTCATCTCCGGGTTGCTTACCTATAAGGGCATTGCCTAAAGGCGAAGATACAGAAATCTTTCCTTTTTTTATATCTGCTTCATCAGCACCGACAAGCATGTATTCTATCTCTTCCTGCGAGTCTAAATTTTCTACAAGCACCTTGCTTGCAAACCTCACAGTATCCTTGGGAACTGTTGCAGGATCAATAATTCTTGCAGTACCCAGCTTATAACCAATTTCACCGATCCTGCCCTCAAGGAATGACTGGCGTTCCTTTGCAGCGTGATATTCAGCATTTTCCGACAAATCACCATGGGCTCTGGCCACTTCAATTGCCTTGATATTTTCAGGCCGTTCAATTGTTTTTAATCTTTCAAATTCTTTTTTTAAGGCTGCATAGCCTTGTGTTGTAATGGGTATTTGCTCCAAACTAAAATCCACTCCATTTTTAATATTCTGGTTTGTATACCGTATCTATCCGATTTAATCCCAAGCTTAACCTCTGGCTTAATCCCGTACTTTATTTCATATATCCAATAATAGTTGCGCCTGCTTTTGTTTTGTCACCCACACTGACAGCAACATTAAAATCACAGGGTAAATATAAATCAAGACGGGAACCGAATCGGATCATACCATATCGATCTCCCTTTTTGACCTTTTCACCTTTTTTGACACAATTAACGATTCTTCTGGCAATTAATCCGGCTACCTGAACCACTGCATAACCTGTACCGTCAGCCATTTTAATAATTAATGCATTTTTCTCATTGTGTATGGATGCCTTGTCAAACGAGGCATTCATAAACTTCCCGGGATGATATTGAACCGTTTGTACCACCCCGTCAAACGGCACTCGATTCACATGAACATTAAACACGTTCATAAAAATACTGACCTTGATGCAGGGATCAGACAAATAGTCACATTTCTCCTGTTTTTCAACAATAATCACCTTGCCGTCAGCAGGAGAAATAAGGCTTTTCTCATCCGCGGGGATATCACGATCAGGATCTCGAAAAAACCAGCAGACAAATAAAATAATTGCCAAAGAGACCCAGGCAAAAAAAACCCACCCAAAATAAAAAAGCATCCCCGTAATGAGGATGGTTATAAAAACAAATATCAGGCCGGGTTGTGCAATAGGTAAAACCGCACGTGCCGGCCATTTTGAATTATCCATAACTGAATTTTCCACACCTATATCCCTGTGATAGTATCAAAAAACCCCTTCTCCTGTCAATATCCTTATTTTTTAGCGAATTGCAATTGGGCATCAGATTGTCGCAGATAACTTGGTGTAAGGATATTTTCGAGTTCATTAAAAAAGTTTTCTTTTGAATACAGAGACAATATTAACGCACTTGCGCTGATAGAATCCAAAAAATTGTGAACTAAACTCGGATGGTCGGCTTTTTGTTCAATGATATCCTTAAAAACTTTTGATCCCGACCCTGCAAACAATGTAGCGCCGTTTGTCATCCCAATGGCATCTTCAGGGCTAACAACCCTTTCATGGCTTTTAAATACCAACCGGCCATGCTCAAACTGATAGAGGGCGCAATAAACTTCATTTCTTTTTGCATCCATCATGACACAAACCGGAATTGATGAATGAACAAACCGAAATGCAATACCATCAAGGCTTGAAACACCAAGGCCAGGTTTTTCCATGGCATAAGCCAATCCTTTGACCACACTGATACCAATGCGAAGCCCGGTAAAACTGCCGGGTCCCCTGGCGGCAACAAAGGCGTCAATATCAGAAAGTTCCATGCAGACTCGTTTTTCAAGCATATGCTCAATCATTTCTACCAGCCGTTTGGAATGGGTCAGCCTGGTTTCCCAGAATTCTTCACAAATAAGGGAGTTTCCATCAATAATTGCAAGGCTGCATCCTGGTTCTGCCGTGCTCACACAAAGAAGCTTCAATTTATCGGACATTTTTATGAGATCGGTTTTTCCAATGCAATTTCAAGGACTTGCCGAATATCCCTGACACAGGTAAATTTTATTTTTTTCTTAATCACCTTTGGCATATCATATAAATCATTCCTGTTTTTTTCAGGAATGATAATGTGTTCAATACCTGCCCTTAAAGCACCAAGGGCTTTCTCTTTGAGCCCGCCAATGGGAAGGACTCTTCCCCTTAAAGATATTTCACCCGTCATACCCACTTTATTATTAACTTTTAGCCCTGTAAATGCTGAAATCAATGCGGTTGCCATGGCAATACCGGCTGACGGGCCGTCTTTTGGAATGGCACCGGCAGGCACGTGAATATGAATATCATTATTATCAATATCTTCCTTTTTTATATCAAACTTATCTGCATTGGCTTTTGTATATGTAAGGGCGGCCCTGGCTGATTCCTGCATCACATCACCGATCTGGCCTGTGATCAACAGCTCACCTTTGCCCTGATAGAGTGACACCTCGATATAAAGAGATTCTCCACCAACCTCCGTCCATGCAAGCCCTGTTGCCAATCCCACCTGACTTTCTTCCTGGTCAAGCTCGGAAAGGTATTGTGGCGGCCCCAGATATTTTGTAAGATTTTGCTTGGTGATTGAAAATTTACCTTTCTTACCCTCTGCAATTTTCCTTGCAATCTTCCTGCAGATGGCATCCAGTTTTCTTTCAAGTCCCCGCAAGCCCGCTTCAAGTGTATAGTCTGCAATAATTGTCTCCATAGCCCCGGGACTGATACGGATAGATCTGCGGATAAGCCCGTTGTCTTTTAATTTTTTTGGAAAAAGATGGTTTTTCGCAATCACTTTTTTCTCTTGTCGGGTATATCCTGATATTCTAATCACCTCCATCCTGTCCAGAAGAGCTGACGGAATCGTGTCAGAAATATTGGCAGTTAGAATAAAAAGCACATTGGAAAGATCAAACGGCATATTCAGATAATGATCTGAAAATTCAAAGTTCTGTTCAGGATCAAGGGCCTCTAAGAGGGCCGAAGAAGGGTCTCCTCTGAAATCATTTCCCAACTTGTCGATTTCATCTAGCATAAATACGGGATTATTTGTATTGCATTGCCTTAACCCTTGCAAAATCCTTCCCGGCATGGAACCGATATAGGTTCTTCTGTGCCCTCTGATTTCAGCCTCATCCCGGATACCGCCTAAGGATACCCGATGAAACTTGCGTTTCATGGCCTTGGCAATAGCTTGTCCCAGCGATGTTTTTCCAACACCAGGAGGGCCCACAAAACAAATAATCTGTCCTTTTTTTTTGGGATTTAATTTTCTGACACTTAAATACTCGAGAATTCTTTCTTTAACCTTATCCAGACCAAAATGATTTTTATTCAGGACTTCTTCTGATTTTGAAATATCAAGAGAATCTTTTGTTGTTTTGCTCCAGGGCAATTCAACAATACAGTCAAGGTATGTCCTGACAACTGAAGATTCAGAGGAGTCAGAATGCATCTGTTCAAGACGTTTCAGCTGCTTTTTAGCTTCTTTTTCACAATCTTTCGGCATTTTGCATTTTTTAATTTTTGCTTTAAACTCTTTTATTTCAGCAAGTTTATCATCATTCTCCCCAAGCTCCCTGTGAATGGCCTTTACTTGTTCTCTAAGATAATAATCCCTTTGATTTCTAGAAATCTCATCTTTGACATCTATTTGAATTTTGGCTTGAACCGTTGAAAGATCCAGTTCTCTTGCCAAAAGGTCATTCACCTTTTTTAATCGATCGGTTGAATCTATAATTTCAAGTAAAATCTGGGCATCCTCAACCTTTAAATTTATATTGGAGGCAACAAGATCCGCAAGTTTACCCGGAGATTCAATATGAGACAGCAAATCTCCTACATCTCCTGAAAGTTCACCTTTGAGGGCCAGCAATTTTTCACTAGCTTCTTGAACATTCCGCATTAAGGCTTCATCTTCAATATTGAGTTCTTTGGGGTCTATATCCTTTAAAAACTCAATATAAACCTTAAAAAAAGGGCTTTTTTTGACATATTCCAATACTTTTGCCTTGGCTATCCCCTGAACCAGGGCCTTAATCCTGCCGTCCGGCAACTTGATCATTTTTTGGATTCTACCAACCGTACCAATGGTATAAACATCCTCAGCCGTTGGTTTTTCATTTTCAGAATCTTTCTGGGCTGTCAGGAATATATAACGATCATATTCAATACTCTCTTCAACTGCTTTAATAGATTTTTTTCGCCCGACAAATAATGGCAGCAGCATATCAGTAAACACAACAATATCTCTCACCGGCATCATGGGAAGAGTTGTCGGGATATCCTCTATGTTGCTCTCTTTTTCTATAATTTCAATTAGATCATCAATATCTGCTTCAGCCATTTTGGCTCCTTTGTTCATATAAAAATACTGAATGAAAGATGTTTATCCATTAACTCTGCATCCAGTGCGTAAATCCATTTTTGCCTCTTTCGTATTTGTGCCTTTACAATAAAACATATTTTTTGTTTTACAATATCCTTGCAAAAATATTTTTAACGTCCGATAAAAAAAGAAACCAATATAAATAAAAAAAAGCGACGATAATTATGACAGATTTTGTTTTTTCACTCACACTGATTATTTTTTTATTTGGCATTTGTATTGGGAGTTTCTTAAATGTTTGTATTTATCGAATACCTGAAAATAAATCCATTGCCTTCCCGGGTTCATTCTGCCCCAATTGTAAAAATGATATTCCATTTTATTGTAATATTCCCATCTTAAGCTATATATTTTTAAAGGGCCATTGTAAATTCTGCCGGCAGCCGATATCCATAAGATATCTTTTAATAGAAGCGTTAACCGGTATCTTTGCTGTATTGTTATTTTATAAGTTTGGCCTAATGCCAGTTATGGGTTACTGGTTTGTTTTTATTTGTGTTTTGATCACCATTTCCTTTATTGATTTTGACCATCAAATTATCCCTGATATCATATCTCTTCCGGGAATTCTTATATTTGCTTCTTCTTTTTATTTTTTGCCTGAAATGACCATTAAAGATACACTTCTGGGGATTTTGGCGGGTGGCAGCAGTTTATATGCCGTTGCTCTCTGCTATTATTTAGTAAGAAAACAAGAAGGAATGGGTGGCGGTGACATTAAACTTCTGGCTATGATTGGTGCTGCAACAGGAATTAAGGGAGTTCTTTTTACTATTTTTGCAGGCTCATTATTCGGTACCATCTTTGGAATTTCAATCATGGCTTACAAAAAAATGGCAGACAAAAAAAAATTAAAAATTCCTTTTGGACCTTTTCTGTCATTAGGAGCAGTTTTATATATTTTCTTTGGCCAGGAATTAATTCAATGGTACTTTCTTAGTTTTGAGTTTTGAATTCTTAGTTTTGAGTTAACACCTAAAAATCAAGAACTTAGTAATTTAAACAAGTTAGAAATGTATGCTTCTGGTTTAAAAA
>JAGLFI010000006.1 GCA_023144585.1 Desulfobacula sp.
AATGGAGTTAAATAATAAATGAATCTTGTTAATGTTCAAGATTTGATTGATTCAAAACTGCAATCTTCTTTTAAATCCCTTGCTGAAGATGAAGCAAAAAAAATATTTAAACTGTTTCATATCCCGGTTGTGGAAGAAAAAAAAGAAATAGATGAGAAGCGCATCCTGAATGCCTGCCGAAAAACAGGTTTTCCCATGGTGTTAAAAGGTATTGGGGCAAATATTTTACATAAAACAGAATCAGGCCTTGTCCATGTTGGATTGAACAGCGAAGATCAGGTCATTGATGCTGTTAAGGAAATGAAAAAATCTGCTGGAGATGATATTGAGGCTTTTCTCATACAACCGGTGATAGCAGGAAAAAGAGAGTTTGTTGCCGGGATGTTCAAGGACCCCCAGTTCGGCCCGGTCATTATGTTTGGCCTGGGTGGAGTATTGACTGAAGCGTTAAAAGATATTGTTTTTAAAATTGCTCCGTTAAGTGATGTGGATATGGATGATATGTTCGAGCAATTATCTTCAAAAAAGCTTTTAAATGATTTCAGGGGTGAAAAAGCAGTAGATAAACAAGCTGTAAAAACGATTCTTAAAGGACTGTCGGATATGGCTCTGGCATATCCGGATATTAAAGAAATTGATATCAATCCTTTGATCATACAGCCTGACGGGTCCCCTGTTGCCGTGGATGGCCTGATTGTGCTGAAAAAGATGAGAGAAAAAAAACACAAGGCCTATGATATTGATTTGAAGAAGATTGCTTCCTGTTATTATCCAAAGTCCATCGTCTTTATCGGAGCATCCGCCACTCCTGGAAAATGGGGACACATGCTGTTAACCAATACTTTGTCCAGAAATTTTAAGGGAAAGGTTTATCTGGTAAACCCCAGGGGGGAGAAGATTACCGGGCGGCATGTATATAAATCTGTCATAGAAATCAAAGAGGATGTTGAGCTGGCAGTGGTGACTATACCGGCAAATAAAGTAATTGATCTGATACCGGATTTGAAAAAGAAGCAGATCAAAGGGATTTTGTTAATTACTTCAGGGTTCAGGGAAGTGGGGGTCAAAGGGGCAAAATTAGAGGAAAAGCTGGTGAAAGCGGCCTATGACGCTGGGATATTAATCTTTGGACCTAACACCATGGGGGTATGTAATCCCCATATTGATTTTTATTGTTGTGCTGCTCATGCATACCCAATACCTGGTTCAACGGCCCTTGTATCCCAGTCAGGGAATATGGGAACCCAGCTTCTGGCCTTTGCCGAGCAGCAGGATATCGGTATCCGGGCTTTTGCAGGGTCGGGAAATGAAGCCATGGTTACGATTGAAGATTATATGGAAGCATTTGAGGTTGATGACCTGACAAAAACGGTGGTTCTTTATATCGAAAGTATAAAAGACGGGCCAAGATTTTTTAAGAGTGCGGCAAGAGTATCCATGAAAAAACCTGTAGTGGTGTTAAAGGGCGGCAGGACCCGTATGGGGGAAAGGGCAGCTTCCAGCCATACCGGTGCCATGGCTTCGGATACAAAGGTATTTGATGCCGTCTGCAGACAGGCTGGTATTATCCAGGTGGAGCAACCCATGGAACTTCTGGACCTGTCTGCCGTATTTTCATCCCTGCCCCTGCCAAAGGGAAACCGGGTGGCCATTATGACCCTTGGGGGTGGCTGGGGAGTGATTGCAACAGATCTTTGCGCGGAACACGGACTTGAGGTGCCAAAGCTTTCCCGGGATATTATTGAACGGCTCAACAAGATCCTGCCACCATTCTGGAGTCATGGCAATCCTGTTGATATCGTGGGAAAAAATGATCCTCACATTTCCAAAACCTGTTTGGAAGAACTGCTCAAATGGGAGGGGTGTGATGCGGTCATTCATCTGGGTATCCATGGAAAAAGGGTTCTGATCAACAGCATGATTGAATCGGTATGTAAAACAGATCCGGATATTGATAAGGCACAGGCACAATCTTTTAAAGATGCAATTCTGCAATTTGAAGAGGAGTATACCCAGTATGTAATCAAATTAACCCAGAAGTATGAAAAACCGGTTCTGGGTGTAAGTCTTTTGACCGATGAAATCAGCAGAACTCTTTACAGGCGGCAAGGGTATGAATATAAGAGTGTATTCTTCCCATCCCCTGAAAGGGCGGTTAAAGCACTTTGGGGAATGTTCCAGTATAATGCATGGCGTAAAAGCCATTCTTAAAAAAGCAATTAAATTTTAAACAAATTTAATTGCTTTTTTTCTGCATTAAGTTGTGTGTTGGCTTCTTCAAGTTTTGTTTTGCTTGATATGACGGCGGTTCCTTTTTGTGCCTCGTCAATGGTGAAATACTTTTTGGCAATGCTTTGGATTCTTTTTTTATCAAGTCGTAATAATGAATCCTTGAACTGCCGGCGAATGTCATCGTCAAGTTTCGTGATATCCCTGTAAAAGGCTTTCATGGCTGAAGGCCCGGGCGTTTCAGGTTTGTCAATCTCAGAGCAAACCTGTAAAATGGCTTCTTTGACATCGGTTTGGGAATAGTCGCCATTGATAATAAAGTCACAGGCCTTTTTATATATCTCCAGAGTTCTTGTAATGTGGGGATCCCTGTATGATCCAAATGAAAAAATTCCCTCTTCAGTATTATAAATGGCAAACCCGCCGTAGGCCCCGCCTTTTTCCCTGATTTCCCGGTGAAGAAACAAAGATCTTAAGATCTTACTGATGACTGCAAGCCCCGGGGAGTCTTCATGGGTAATCCGAACAGTTTTAAAGGACTGGCCCACAAAAGAGACCGATGTGTTGGTATACCAGCCGTCATAAGGCAAATCTTGTTTAAAGGATATATCCGGTGTAAAAAAAGCCGATGGTAAAGAAGATTGGCCGGAATTATTTGGAAGATCAGCATGGATGGTACTGATCCTGTTCTCCGCAACTAAAATGGCACTTTTTCCACCGATTACAGCCGGTTTGAAATTCCCTTTTTTTAATACAGATTGAGCAATTTTGATCAAGTTTTTTGAAATGGTTTCAAGAACTTTGCTTTTATTGTCACTTGTATTGAATTGTTCGGTAATCTCTTTGATGAGTTGATACTGGGCAATACCATGCCAGAGCTCATTAATATACGAGGCTTTTGAAAGCTGCCGGGAGGCAAGGGAGATGGCATACCTGTGACCGGTTGAAACAATAGAGGCTTCCATCCCGGCCTGGTATTGCAGTAAAAGGTTTTTCAATCTGTCAAAATCCTGAAAATTATATTCTTCAATAAACTCTTTTATTAAATCAAAGAGTTTATCAACATTCCTGTCCAGGGCCTTTCCCTGGACAGCAAGAAATGAGTGGGACTCAGCATCTTTTGAAAAATAAGATCCTGAAAATGCTGAGATAGATACTCCTCCGGTGTAGAGATCCATGAGTTCTGCTATTTTGTCATAGGAATTTTTCTTTGTGTCGCTGTTTGTAAAAGATTGACAGAAAAATGGTACGAGGGCAAAAAGATCGGGCGGGATACTGCCGGCACCCACAGGACAAGTAAAATAGAGTATGCCCGATGTCGCCTTATCATAGCAGGTGGAAAATGTAATATTTTTAATCGTATCGGGTTTTATAATTTCTATTTCAGGCGGCACGTCAGCGAGATCCAGAGTCGGCAGGACCGAGACATCTTCTTCGTTTTCCTGAAGTGCTTCAAGGGTTTTAGCATCTTTTTTGATCTGTTCAAGGTCTTGATCTGTCATTTGTTTTAAAAGAGTTACAAGCTTTTTTTTTGTCTCTTCAAGCTCTTTTTCTTCAAGACCCGTATCCGGTTCAAGTGTGAAAAGAACCCTGTGGGGATTTTCAAGAAAATATTGTCTTAACTTGTTTTCAAGAAATCCGCCTTTTTTTATGTTTTCTTTTAGCTTGTCCAGGTCATCATCAATGTTAATGCAGGAAACCGGATCTCCATCATGGATAATAGTACTGACAAAAGAGAGTAGTAATTTTATACCAAAGGGGTAAGGCGTATTGGTGATCTCTTTTCTGTGAAATTCAATCTGATGGATGGCCGAGTCGATCAGGTTTTGCTCGATCCCTTTGTCTGCGATTTCTTGAATGGTTGAAAAAATAATATCTTCCACCTTTTGCACACTATCTTTGGAGATGTCCTTTAAACCGCAGGAAAACATGGTGTCTCTGTTGTCAGGATCAAACCCGGTTGAATCTGAAAGGGCAGATCCCAGGGTTGACTCGATCAGGGCCTTTCTCAGGGGTGAAGCTGCATTACCCAGAAGAATCTGTTCCAAAACGGTGAGGACAAGAATTTCAAAGGAATCTTTGATGTCACAGGTCAGCCAGGCCACGCAGGCCTGGTATTTTTTTGATACATCTTCCGGATCAGAGTAAGCATAGGCTTGAGTTGTTTGTTTTTCAGTGTCCCACCGGGGTTGGGAGGGGACTTTTGAATCTATATCCAGCAGGTCAAATTGATTGAGCACTTTTTCATTGATGAATGAAAGGGTTTTTTCCAATGGTAAATTGCCATAGGTGTAAAAATATGAATTAGACGGGTGATAATACCTGGCATGAAAATTTTTAAGGTTTTTCCAGGTGAGCGTCGGGATTTGGGATGGTTCACCCCCTGAGTTATTTCGATAGGTCGTATCCGGGTAGAGGGCGCAAAGCAGGAATCTGCCCATCACCTGACCGGGCGAAGACATGACACCTTTCATCTCATTATAGACAACACCTTTGTATTCAAGTTCAACAGCCTTGTCTTTATCTTCAAGGATTTCCACGCGATGGCCTTCCTGCTTAAAGCTTAACTTATCAATTTTTGGGAAAAAGGAGGCGTCAAGATATACATCCATCAGGTTGTAATAATCTTTTTGATTCTGGGTGGAAAAAGGATACATGGTCCAGTCAGATGCGGTAAAGGCATTCATAAACGTAGACAGGCTTCTCTTGATCATGGAAAAAAATGGATCATGGACATTGAATTTTTTTGACCCGCATAATACGGTATGCTCAAGGATATGGGCCACACCCGAAGAATCTGTGGGAACCGTTCTGAAAAAGACACCAAAGGTATTTTCCTTATCCTTATTTAAGATGTGGATGTGTTTTGCCTTTGTTTTTATGTGCTCAAGTTGAATCATTGTCGAATCAATGGTTTCAAGCTGTGTAATTTCTTTTATGGTATATCCGCAAAGTTCCTGACCCTGTTTAAGTGCAACGTTCTCCATTTATTCTTTTTTCCTTTTCCTTGTGACCTTTATGGTTACGTGTGACCTTCGGGTTAAGCTTTTTTGTAGATGCCGCGCTTTACCCGTTTGATCCTTTTTATTTTATTCAGTCTGAAAATGATATTTCTCAGTTTTTTATCATTAAACCCGGTGGCAGCCTTAATGGTTTTAAAATTTGTACCTTCAGGGTGATTTGCAATCACATCAAGAACAATGGAAGAAGCACTTTTTCGTTTAATAGTTGGTTTTGTTCTCTTTTTTTTAGCTACCGGCTGTTTTTGATAAAGTAATTGTTCCAGCTTGTCAAGCCTGCCATGTAAAGAAAGAATGTCTTTTTTTGTTGGAATATCCAGCCTGTTTAACAGCATTTTTATGAAGCCTTCCCAATTAGCCCCGAGTTCCGATTTTTCTACCATGATATGCCTCCCAAAGAAAAGGGTTATTGTTAAGATGTAGAGATATAAAAATTCAAGAGGAACAAAATTTAAACTACTAGTAAAACAACTTTGACTTGTATTGGTTGTTGAATCTTATTTTTTATTGAAGTATATAATAGTAACTACTTGCAGAGGTAAAGAAAGTCAAGTAGTAAATTTTTGTGAGGGTTTGCTTAAGAAAGTAATGTTTGGAAAAATCAGATAGAAAATCAGCTAAGAAAACAAAGGGTTATCACATGATACATCCCGGACAATTGTTAAGACAAAGAGACTTGTACGCAGGTAAAGAACTGGGCCAAAATTTTCTCTCAAATTCAGGAACGGCAAAAATGATTATTGAAAAAACCGGGATATCAATTGATACTCGAGTGCTGGAAATTGGCTCCGGTCTGGGTGCTCTTACCGTCCCTATTGCACAGACAGCATCCCATGTGACGGCAGTTGAAAAGGATTCCCGCCTCATTCCTCTTTTAGAGCAAGCGCTTGACAACGAAAATATAAAAAATGTCGAGATCATCAATAAGGATATTTTCAAAATTGACTTAAAAGAGATGGCCAAAGACAAAAAGCTTGTAGTCATAGGAAATCTTCCTTATAATATTTCGTCACAAATTCTGTTCAGACTGGTTGAAGAAAGAAGCTGTATTGAAAAGGCATTTTTAATGTTTCAAAAAGAACTGGCAAAAAGAATTATTGCATCTCCGGGTGGAAGAGATTATTCAAGACTGTCAGCCGTGGCTCAATATGCAGCAGATGTAAACTTTGTAGCCCACATTGGACCGTCATCTTTTTTCCCAAAACCGGATGTGGATTCTACCATTTTAAGATTTAACTTTTTTGAAACCAAAGAGTTTAACCAGGAACAGGAAAAGGTATTGTTTAATGTTATTAAGGCGGCTTTTTCAAAACGGAGAAAAACATTAAAAAATTCAATGACAGGTGGCGAGTTTGAGTTTGAAAAGGAGTTTGTTGTTAATGCATTGAAACTGGCCGGGATAGATGCGCAAAGAAGGGCAGAAACACTGACTGTGGAGGAATTTAAAGCTCTTGCACGGGCAGTATGGGGAACAAGTTGAAAGGATTTGAAGATGAATACAAGGATTTCCATTGATAATCTGATAGAAATTGTTAGAACGGGTGGAAAAATAAAGACCGGTGTGGATATCTATAATAAAAAGGGCACCTTACTTCTGGATCAGGATGTTCTTGTAGCGAAAGTCAAGATTCTTGAAATTATTAAAGATAACGGCATTAATTCTGTCCCGGTCAATGCCGCTTTTAATGGCGGCCTCTGGGATGGTGAAGGCAATTTGATTAATGTCAATGCAGACGGGTTGGTGGATTTCAAAGATCCTGATACCCGGACAATAGCAGAACCTGTGATTGAATCGTCCCAAAGTGATTCTGTTTTGCCGGATGTTGCCACCAATGAGATTGAAATGAGACTGTTTGAAATTGAAGAAATAAAGGAACAGGCAGCCATAAAGTATACTGCAGCGAAACAGAGCATTAAAAAGGTTTTAACGGATATAAAAAATACCGGTGGTGAGTTTGATTATACTGAAGTGCAGGCCAATGTCTCCGAGCTGGTTGACTTCCTGGTTGTTGCGGATAATCCTTTTTCCTACCTGACCCAGGAAATATTTTCATATGATGAATATCTGTATAATCATTCCATAAATGTCTGTACCATAGGAACAGCAGTTCTTAATCAATTTAATACGCATTTTTCAGGGGTTGTTGATGATTTGCTTAAAGCCAAGACCTCTGATATTTTCAATCCTTTTGAAAAAGATGACAAAAACAAAAAACAGACAAATTCATTTGCCTGTTATTATCCAGATGAACTCACTGATATTTCCCTTGGTTTTTTCCTTCATGATATGGGAAAAATTATTGTTCCCGATGAAATATTAAATAAAGAAGGCCGGTTGACGGAAGCTGAGTTTGATGAGGTAAAAAAGCATTCTTATGAGCATGGCGTAAATCTTCTTGAGAAAAATCATATTAAAAATTCTGTGATCAGAAGTATTGTCAACTATCATCACGCCCCTCTTTATGAAGGAGAAGCAAGATGTTATCCCGTTGATAAAAAATATACGCAGATTCCACTTTATACAAAAATTTGCAAGCTGGCGGATATCTATGATGCCATGACATCCAAAAGATGTTATAAAGAGGCGATAAACCCCATCAGTGTGGTGACTCAATTATTCAGATCCTATGCAAAAAAAGATTATATGCTTCAGTATATTCTTCATGCATTTGTTAAAAGTATCGGGATCTATCCGTCCGGCAGTGTTATTTTTTTAAGGAACGGGCAGATGGCGTATGTTCTTGAAAGTGCAGGGCCTTTGGTACTTCCGTTTACCGATGAAAAGGGAAATACTTTAAAGCATAAACCTGACCCCCTTAATATGAGCGTCCCTGAAATTCAAGAAGAAAAAATGGTTGATAACAGAAGCAGTGTAAAAGCGCCTAAAGATGTATATGAACTTCTCCCCTCATACATAAAAAAAATAACAGAACGGCCTTAGAATTGACAGTTGTTTTCTATTGTTTAAGAGTTTTATTTGAATATTATACAGGGTTTGAAAGGATGTTTCATGATCAGAGCAAATGATAATTACAGCAAATTAAAAGCATCATATCTTTTTTCAGATATTGCAAAAAGAGTGGATGAATATCAACTCAAAAATCCAGAAGCGCAAATCATCCGTTTAGGGATTGGTGATGTCACACGGGCTCTTGCTCCTGCGGTTATTAAGGGTTTCCATGAAGGGGTTGATGAAATGGCCAGGGATGCTACATTCAGGGGGTATGGCCCGGAACAGGGGTATGATTTTTTAAGAGATCAAATTGCAAAAAATGATTTCCAGGACAGGGGGGCGGATATTTCGGCGGATGAAATATTTGTCAGTGATGGTGCAAAATGTGATACAGGTAATTTCCAGGAATTGTTTGCAAAGGATATCACAATGGCCATCCCTGATCCGGTATATCCGGCATACCTGGATACCAATGTCATGGCCGGCCGGACCGGTGAGTTTGAGGGTGGCAGATATGGCGGGATTGTTTACATGGATTGTCTAAAAGAAAACAATTTTCTTCCAAAGCTCCCTGATGAAAAAGTGGATCTGATCTATCTTTGTTTTCCCAACAATCCTACAGGTTCAACAGCCACAAAAGAAGAGCTCAAGGTATGGGTGGATTATGCCAGAGAAAATAAAGCATTGATTCTATTTGATGCCGCCTATGAATCCTTTATCCGGGATGAAGCGCTTCCCAAGACGATTTATGAAATTGAAGGGGCCAGACAGGTGGCGGTGGAGTTCAGAAGTTTTTCAAAAACAGCAGGATTTACAGGGACTCGATGCGCGTTTACGATCGTGCCCAAAGACTGCATGATTTTTAATTCAAAGGAGGATAAAGTATCCCTCCATGCCATGTGGAACAGGCGGCATTCCACAAAATTCAACGGGGTATCCTATCCGGTTCAAAAAGCCGCACAAGCCGTTTATTCTGAAGAAGGTAAAGCCCAGGTCAGGGACCAGATTGCCTATTATCTGAACAATGCCGACATCATTAGAAAAACTGTTGAATTCCTTGGGTTTGATTATGTTGGCGGGAAAAATTCTCCCTATATCTGGATAGATGGAAAAGACAGAGATTCCTGGGATTTTTTTGATCTGCTTTTAAGTCGTGCATCAGTCGTGTGTACACCGGGTGCAGGGTTTGGCAGGTGCGGCAAACAATATATCAGAATCAGTGCATTTAACAGCCTTGAAAATGTAACAGAGGCCATGGATAGACTTAAAGGAGCATTACAATGAACCATTTTTTCAAGGTAAAAAGTCTTGAAGAGGTGATGGCCCTGACAGGAAGATTTTCTCCTGTTGAATCTGAAAAAATACCGGTATCCGATGCTTTTTCAAGAGTCCTTGCCCGGGATCTGGTTGCAAAGCAGGATATGCCCGGGTTCAGACGGGCCACCATGGACGGGTATGCAGTTGTGGCACGGTCCACATTCGGTGCATCGGAATCGGGCCCTGCCTGGCTTGATATAACTAGAACCATTCTCATGGGTGATATTCCGGATTTTACTCTTAAGTTGGGTCAGGCGGTCAAAATTTCAACCGGTGGAATGCTTCCTGAAGGGGCGGACAGTGTGGTCATGGTGGAACACACGGAGCAGATTGATGAACTTTCAGTTGAGATTTATAAAAGTGTGGCCCCTTTACAGCATGTAATTGACGCATCCGAAGATTTTGCAAAACAAGAGATCGTTTTATCCAAAGGGACATTTATCCGGCCACAGGAAGCAGGTCTTGCTGCAGGGCTCGGGTTTGCACAAATTGAAGCCTATAAAATACCAAGGGTCGGTATTATTTCAACCGGGGATGAAATTGTTCCCATTGAAGCACAAGTCGTTCCCGGTAAAATTCGGGATATTAACTCTTATACCCTGTCGGGTTTTATCAGGGAGGCCCATGCCATACCGGTTCTCTATGGTATTATCAAGGATGATCTTAAGGCTTTGAAAAAAGCCGTTGAAAAAGCCCTTGAAGAAACGGATATGGTACTTATTTCCGGGGGAAGCTCTGTGGGAACAAGAGATTTTACCGTGGATGTATTATCGGCTTTGCCGGATACGAATATTTTAGTCCACGGCATGTCCATAAGTCCAGGGAAGCCGACGATTCTTGCCAAAGTCGGGAAGAAACCTGTGTGGGGACTGCCCGGGCAGGTGGTGTCTGCAATGGTGGTACTCAAAATCGTGGTAATTCCTTTTTTAAATAAGCTTGCGGGGCTTGATAAAAAAGACAGGACGATAAGGATTCCTGCGAAATTGGCACGGAATATATCGTCTGCCCAGGGCAGAAGAGATTTCATCAGAGTTTTGCTCGAAAACAAGGATGGCGGGATACTGGCAAAACCGGTCTTGGGCAAATCAGGACTGATCAGAACCATGATACATGCAGATGGACTTCTTGAAATCGGTGATCATGTTGAAGGTCTGGAAAAAGATACCATGGTAGATATTATCCTTTTATGAAAAAGATCCAAAAATTAAAAATACGAAAAGAGATCAAATTAATGAAATCAAAAAGAAACGTATATCTTGATATGAAAAGCATTGAAGAGGCAAAAAAGGTTCTCTTTGACCTTTTTGAAGATCATGTGACAAAAACTGAAACCCTTGACGTAGTGAATTCTAAAGGCAGGGTATTGGTAAAACCAGCTAAAGCAACCGTCTCTTCTCCCAATTTTCATGCGGCCGCCATGGATGGTATTGCCGTGGATGCAACTGTCACGTTTGGGGCAAGCGAAGATACCCCGATAACTCTTTTTCCCGATAAAAATGCGTTCTGGCTCAATACCGGTCATGTCATGCCGGAAGATACCAATGCCGTTATTATGATCGAGTATCTCAATATTATTGATGAAGACAATGTTGAGATTGAAGCACCGGTGTTCCCCTGGCAGCATGTCAGGAAAATGGGTGAAGATATTGTGGCCACCAAATTGCTGTTCCCAAGAGGGCATAAGATTAATTCCTATTCCCTTGGGGCACTTTTATCCGGTGGAATATTTTCAGTGGATGTTTATAAACAGCCCAAAGTTCTGATTATCCCAACCGGATCGGAACTCAAACAATGGCATGAGATCAAAATCGATCAGCTTAAACCCGGAGACGTGGTAGAATCCAACTCTTTTGTATTGGGCGGGCTTTGTGAGGATTATGGAGCTCAATTTGATTCTCATTCCATGCTCAAGGATGATCTTGAAAATATTAGAATGGCTGTGGAAACAGCGGCAAAACAAGATTATGACATGATTTTTATTATTGGCGGGTCTTCAGCCGGGTCTGAGGATTTTGCAAAACCGGTTATTGCATCCCTGGGTGAAGTCTATGTCCATGGGATCACCATGATGCCCGGCAAACCCATGATGTTTGGGAAAGTGTTTGATACCCCGATATTCGGTATCCCGGGATACCCTGTGTCGGCCATTGTTGCCTTTGAAAAATTTGCAGGCCCGTTGCTGTTAAAGATGCAAAAACTTCCCGAAAAAGAAGTAACATTGGTTCCGGTTTCCCCGGCAAGGAAGATTGCTTCAAAACTAGGGCAGGAAGAATTTTTAAGGGTGAAAATCGGTTCAGTGGACGGTAAACTGATCTCTTCCCAATTACCCAGAGGTGCAGGAAGTATCACCACCCTGACTGAAGCAGACGGTATTATCAGGATTCCTCAAAATATTGAAGGACTGTCGGAAAATCAGAAAGTTCAGGCACTATTGTTACGGCCGTTATCTTCCATTGAAAATACCATAGTGATTACAGGCTCCCATGATAATACTCTGGATCTGCTTGCCGATCAGATAAAGGCAGTCAGCAATGATATCACTGTTTCATCGAGCCATGTGGGCAGTATGGGCGGTTTAATGGCCATTAAAAAGGGGGCCTGTCATATGGCCGGTACCCACCTCTTGGCTCCTGAAGACGGCAGCTATAATATATCATATATTAAAAAATATCTGCCAGATCAGAAGGTATGGCTTGTAAATCTTGTCATGAGGGACCAGGGGCTTATCGTCCCAAAGGGGAATCCTGAAAATATTTACTCCATTGAGGATTTAAAAGACAGGGGCTTGCAGTTTATTAACCGCCAGCCGGGATCAGGCACCAGAATTTTA
>JAGLFI010000060.1 GCA_023144585.1 Desulfobacula sp.
GTTCAGAAGGAATTCCGTCATCCCATCCATCCGGGTTGCTGCCTGTGGGGTCAAACCACTTATCCTTATCCCTGCCCTGGAAATATCTTAATTTTCACAGAAAAAAAGCATCTGTGGTCTGTCCGTCCAATACCACATCATATGAGTAATTGGATTTATCCGTATAATCATCCAGATCATTCTGGCTTAAATAACTTGGAGAGCCGGCTCCTTCCACTTCAAATCCGTTATAAAGAAAACCAATTCGATTGTTGGGTAAAAATTCATACCCTAAATTCAGGCTTAGATTTTTTCGATCATCAGTCCCGGTGTTGTGGTATTTGTCCCCGTTAGCCGTGGTATAATCATCGACAGATTCTTTTGTAACACTTCCTGAAAAATCAAAACCTTTATACGCTCCTGCAAGTCCGGCACTTATTTCTTTATATCCAAAACTGCCTAAATAACCTTCAGCAAAAACAGATGGTTTCCCTTCTCCCTGTCGTGTAATGACATTAACAACACCCCCCATTGCAGCGGAACCGTATTGAACCGAGGCAGGCCCTCTGATAATTTCTATCCGCTCAACATTTTTAGTCATGATTTTAGCCACATTTCCCGTACTGGCTCTTCGACCATTCAGCAGGATTAAGACATGTCCTTTGAGGTCATTGCCATGAGAATCTGTTCTGAATCCCCGGATACCAATGGTGGTAAGATTGCCAGGATGTTTTCTTACGGCGATTTCTTTTTGCGCCAGAAGATCTCCAAGATCTCTGGCTGAGGACTGCCTGATTTCCTGCTCATCAATCACGGTGACATTCGCAATAACTTCTTTTTTTTGTTCTTCCACTCTTCCTGCCGTCACCACTATGGTTTCCATGGTGGCCGTAGACGGATTTTTTAATTGAGTTTCATTTGCATGACAAATTCCGATTGTAAATAAAAAAACAGCAGCAGCTCTTAACAATAAAGCCTTCATTTGATTCGCCCCTTAAAATATCTAAATTAATTCCAATGGTCTGGGGCAATAAAAACCCCCCGAACCGTTTATTTCAACCGATCCGGGGTTGTCCCTTTTTTCCTCAAGATCTAATTCCCTTGTCCACGGGGAATGCATCAATTTGTCAGGCAGGTCTTCTGACTCTGGATCATCCTAATCGCTTTGCCTTCTCATCTGTTTTTCGATAGACAATGGCGGTGTAAAGCTTTCGTCCCCAATTACAGCGGCGGGCCCGTCCCTGAATTTCACAGACGTTCCCTTTTAAGCATTTTAAGCACCGGAACAAGTCTTTTAATATTTAGAACTGTCTTAAAAGTCAACTTAAAATTTAATTTTAAGAATTTACTTGACTCTATTTGAGCAAAGTGTATATTGATCAGTATAAACTACAGTAAGGGAGTGAGTTATGCAGGCAACAGCAAAAGATTTGAGATTCCATACTAAAGAAATACTGGAAAGCATATCCAGAGGAGAAGAAGTCATCATTACCTATCGAGGGAAACCCCATGCCAGACTTATCCCTTTCCATACTGAAGAGAAAAACGATTCCTTAATCAATCCTTTACGGGGAATTTGGAAAGATCATAAAGAAAATGAAGATGTCTATGCTTATATAGACAAGTTAAGAAAAAGAAGAGAATATGATCGTTGATACAGATATCATTATCTGGTATATGCGAGATCATCCCATGGCCGTCAAGTTATTGGATTCAAGCAAAGGATTTTTAATTTCAGTGATAACCTACATGGAACTGGTACAGGGGATGAAGAATAAGGGGGAATTGAAGGCACTGAAGATCGCACTACAGCTTTGGAAGGTAAAAATATTGCAAATTGATGAGACAATCTCCATAAAAGCAATGTTCTATGTTGAACAATATTTTTTAAGCCATTCCATGCAATGGGCAGATGCTTTAATCGCTTCAACAGCAATATTACGCCAACTGCCTTTGCATACAGGAAATGCCAAGCATTTTGCATTATTTAAAGATATAGATCTCCATCCTTTTCAATCATAAGTTTTCAAAATTAATTTTGCTAAAATTTTACCCAGATGGTGAAGATTGAATAAAGATGTCGGCAACAGGGTCATACGATGATGGATAAGTTTTAATAAATTCAAGTATAGCTTGATCCTTGGATTTGTTCAGCAGACAGAAAACAAAATATCTGAAAATATCAAAAGAATCAATATCGGGGTCAGTTAAAAGAGCTTCAAGGGGGCTGTGGTCAACTAAGTTGTTGTAAGTATCCGAGCTGTTTTTTATCTCATGTCTTAAAAGAAATCCTACCATCTTTATTTTGACTGGGTTTTTTTGTGCATAGCAAAAGATGGATTCAAGAAGAAAAGAGATGGCAGACAGCTTTGACGACAGGCAGTCTGTTTTTTTGCATAAATTCAGATGGCGGCCTATTTTTTTTCTTTGAAGCCGTGGCTTTTCTTCAAATATGGAAAGATATTCTTTAAGGCTTCTCATTCCCGGTGGGGTTAATTCGTCAGTACCATTATCAAGAATGATGGATTCGATCTGCACATCCAGTAAGCCGTCTAAATGATATCTGTTTTTATCCAGGTCATACCCTTCAATGGGTTTGAAATAATCCACAAGAAGAGCCTCACGTCCGGTTTTTTTCACAGGGAAAAAATCTGTTTTTGATGTAACTTGAATTTTTTTGTGCCCAAAAGGATGCAAAGCACTGGTAAAAGCAGGAATAATGATAAAGACCCCATAGGGTGTTATTTCCGTACCATACCCGTCGGTGATGGATGGCTTGATGGAAACAAAGTCTTCATCAAGTCCTGCAGGAATTAAGAGTTCATCCAGGTCATGCTGCTTGCTGATGGGGTTTCCAAGCTCAAGTTCAATTTTTTTGATCCGGGCTTTGTTTTTTGAAGTGATGCTGACGGCAAGGTTGGCATTTGTTTTTAAAAGTTTTTTTAACAACGGTATTTTCCCCTTTGGAACCTTTGTTAAAATGCTATAGTCAAGGGGAATTTTTTCTAAACATTCAATGATGTCGGATATGTTTTTTTCATCTTCTGCCCAGTCCAGGGGATCGGAAGCACCAAAAAGGGAGATGTCATCATTGCCTTGATCTGCCATGTGCCTGGCAATTTTCAGGATGGCTGTGTAGGAAAAGTGCGATCTTACCTTTGGCAGAGCCCATTCATTGCATCGTTTGCAAAAATTACTGCATCCCACTGTCAATTGAAAGGTCATGGCTGTTTTATATACCAGATCCTTCTGGCGATGGTCTAAACCCAGTTTTGTTTCCCATGCTTGGAAATTAAGGGTGTCTATAGATGATTGTTTAATGGAAAATAAAATGAGTTTTTTAAGCCGGATATGGCTTTCCCGGATTTTGAAGAAAGAATGTTCTTTAACATCCGGATAGAATTTTTTAATGATGGTTTGTATCTGGTTTAACAGCTTTTCCGTATTCTCAGTAAATTTTGAATTGGTTTCAATATGTTTGAGAATATCATGGTAAATCTGTTCTACAGCCTGATGATGACTGCCATAGACCGCATTCAAAAGTTCATTCTTTTTTTGTTCTAAAAAAGAACCTTTGGTTTGTATGGGGTATATTTTTTTTAGTTTAGTCATTAAATAAAAAACAGGGGAGCTTCATAAAAAAGAAACTCCCCTGAATAAAGATCAATATTTCTAACAATATTTACAAGCTATCCGTGTACCTCTTCTTTAACCTGGGTTGCCAGTTTGTAAAGAATGGTCAAAACCAGGAAGCCCGTGCCATAAACCCCCAGGGTAATTATAATTTCAGGCCCTGTGGGTGCATACTCTGTTACATGGTGCAAAGGAGACGGTACAAATCCGCCAGAAATCATACCAAGCCCCTTATCTATCCAGGCTCCGAAAACGATCATGGCACAGGTAACCGGTAACAGGGTTTTATTGTTTCTCAATTGCGGAATCAGCAGAAAAATGGCGCCTGTTCCCATGAGTGTCAGACTGGTCCACATCCAGGGGACAAGTGCATTGTATCCGTGATATCCGAACAACAGATACTGGATATGTGCCGCATGTCCGGGAATATTGGAATACATGACAACAAAAACTTCACACAAAAAGAAGAACAGGTTGGCAATAATGGCATAGCAGACGATTTTTGACAATGTCTGCATGGCGTCCCAACCCGGATCAAATTTGGTGAATTTTTTGATAATATAGCAGAGAATTATCAAAAATGCCGGTCCTGCAGCAAACGCCGATGCTAGAAACCTGGGTGCCAATATGGCTGTCAGCCAGAATCCACGTCCCGGAAGACCACAGTAAAGATAGGCTGTTACCGTATGGATACCAATGGCAAATGGAATGGAAAGATAAATCAAGGGTTTTGTCCAAAAAGGTGGTTCCACCTGATTTCTTTCCGCCTCAAGAATCTTCCAGCCAATGACGATGTTCAAGATAAGATAACCCTGGAGAACCAGCATATCATAAAACAGTATTGACTTGGGCGACGGGTATAACATTACGTTCAGCATACGGGTGGGCTGCCCTAAATCCACAATAATAAAAAGACTGCACATGACCAGAGCAGCCACGGCTAAAAATTCGCCTAGAATGGTAATCCTGTGAAATTTCTCATAATCATGAAGATAAAAGGGGATGACAACCATGACGCCCCCTGCGGCAACCCCCACAAGAAATGTAAAGTTTGCAATATAAAAGCCCCAGGATACATCCCGGCTCATGCCGGTGATCATAAGGCCGTTTGTGAATTGGTCAATATAAACGATGCCTCCTGCTCCTATTACAGCGAGCAGAAAGACTATCCATAACCAGTAATTTTTACTTCCTTTAATAGCTATTTCAAGCATACTCGGCTCTCCTTACATGATATAGTAAACAGAAGGCTCGGTACCCAGAGACTGTTTACGTCTGATTGTATAATGTTCATTCAAAAGTACCCGGACCTCGGATTCTGGATCTTCAAGATCACCCACCACAATTGCACCTTCCGATGCTTCCACACAATGGGGTTGTTCCCCTTTAGCCAGCCGTTCAGCGCAAAGATTGCATTTTTCCACAACCCCTTTGGACCGGGTGGGAAAAGTTGAAACAGTCTCATCGATAAACGGTCTTGGATCTCTGAAATTAAAACTCCTTGATCCGTAGGGACAGGCTGCCATGCAGAACCGGCATCCGATACAGCGATGAAAATCCATCAATACGATACCATCTTCTCGCTTGAACGTGGCCTGTGTTGGACAGGCTTTAACACAAGGTGCATTTTTGCAATGGTTACAGGTCACAAGAAAGGGAAGATCATGAAATCTCTCTGCAAGGAATTCATCTTCCTTGTCAGGAAATGCATAGTGAAATCCTTCTTCCCAGATCCATTTGACTTCCTGCTTGTGATTGACAGGGCGGGTCTTAGGATATTTTTCCTCATCCACTTCATGGTTAAAGTCCGGTACATTATGGGCCTTATGACAGGCTTCGACAATATTTTCAACCACTTCATCCGTAATCTTATTGGTATCAATCACCATGCCCCAGCGATGGGCTAAAAGTGCTCCCTCATTTGGGCTTTTCACCGTATGGGCTGTACCGTGAGAATCAGATGAAGCAAAGTGAATTGCCGGAAAAGCGCCCAACCCAATGGCAGCAATACCTGCTACTTTAAGAAAGCTTCTTTTGCTTTTTTTCATCATTTAATCTCCTTGGGGTTTGTGTGACATTCCCAGCAATAGGGATCAACCGAAGCATACGTATGACACGAGTCACAAAATTTCGCCTTGTCTTCATGGCAGCCCAGACAGGAATTTTCGCCTGTTGAAAGGCTCATATTAAATGAATGGCCGTTGGCTGCTGTGTACATTCTATCTGCATCCCTTACAACCGAATCTCTCCATTCATCTAATAGTGACATGTGATTGGCTCTCATTTCATATTTTTCAAGTACGCATTTTTTTTCTGTTTTGGCTTTGCCCAAAAGCTCTGGTTCTGGAGCCGCCTGGGTGTCAGTAATCATATTAAACCAGAACGGTGAGAGTACGGCCAGGACAAAAATGACAAGTCCTGTGATGATATAATTTTTATTCATCTTCTTCCTCCTCTGCCTCTACGCCGGGTAATGGTTCAAACCTCAAGTCTTCTGTTCGTTTCTTTTCACCCGGCAGGATCAATGCATTTCCTACCAGCTCATGGATTCCATAAACTTCCACTTCCGGTACCCAGTATTCACAAAGTGTCGGGAGTGCTGCCCTGTCAATGGCACAAATGGTTCCTAAGCTGTTAACGCCGAATTTGTCGTGGACATATTTCACTGCATTGGCTCTTGGCAGTCCGCCGGCCATTCTCAGTTCAATATTTTCACCCGCGTTCAGACCAGCACCTGAACCGCAGCAGAATGTCAGCTCACGAATAGTATTTGGCGGCATTTCATAAAAATGATCGCAGGTATTTTCGATAATATATCGGGGTTCCTCCAGAAGACCCATTCCCCGTGCAGGGTTGCAGGAATCATGGAAGGTCATGATGCGATTGCCATTACGGCTTTTATCAAGCTCAAGTTTTCCGTGTTTGATCAAATCGGCTGTGAACTCTGTAATGTGAACCATTTTTGTGGATTTTGAATTCTCAAATTTGGTTCCGGTAATGGGGTTCACCGGCTCTTCAAGGAAATCGGCAGGGCCGTTCATGGTATCCATATACTGATTGATGACACGCCACATATGACCGCACTCACCACCCAGAATCCATTTCACGCCCAGACGTTTGGCTTCAGCAAACATTTTGGCATTCAGTCGTTTCATGGTTTCATGGGAGGTAAAGAAACCAAAATTACCACCTTCTGATGCATAGGTGCTCCAGGTCACATTCAGGTCATATTTATCTTTGAGATATTTGAACAGGATCATGTACCCCTCACAGGTATAAGTCCCGGGATCTGCAAAAACATCCCCCGAAGGTGTGATGAAAAGGATATCAGCCCCTTTTATATTTATCTGGGGTTCAACATTGACACCGGTCACATCTTCAATATCTTCCACAAAAAAATCGATCATGTCCTGAAAGGCATGGGGCTGGATGCCCAGATGGTTTCCTGTCTGGAAGCAGTTTGAAACAGGGGTGGCGATCCAGTCGATATTCAGGCCGATAAGGTTTAACAGCTCCCGGCCCAT
>JAGLFI010000061.1 GCA_023144585.1 Desulfobacula sp.
GACGGCCTGCGGGCTGTGGTTGCCCAGACACTGTTTAAAAGAGTGGATCAAAAAGGCAGATGCGCGGCGTTGGAAATTCTTGTGGCAACGCCTGCTGTACGAAATCTCATCCGGGAAGGTAAAACTTTTCAGATCCCATCCATGATTCAGACTGGTAAACAATATGGGATGCAATTGCTGGATGATGCGATTATGCAATTGTACCAAAAACACTGGATCAGCCCTGATGAGGCATACAGCAAGGCAAATAATAAATCCTTGTTCAGACCATTTTTAAAAACTCAGCCGGCTGATTTTACGGAAGCGTAAGTTTTTTTAAATTAAAACAAAGAGGAAGACGGCATGAAAAAACAGCAGATTGACCATATCCTTTCCAAAATGCTGGACTCCCATGACAATGTTTCAGACTTGAATTTTACGCCGGGCAAACCCTTGCAGGTTGAAAGTTCCGGTGAATTGATTCCCGTGAAAATGGAGCCGGACTTTAACCTGCTGACACCATTTCAAACTGAAATATTTGCATTAAATTTGATTAATAATAATCGGAAATTAATGGAGAATCTTATTAGAGCGGGATCTTGTAATCTTTCTTACCAATTGGAGAATAAAGCGCGGTTCAGGGTGAATATATTCTCCAGATCAGGCAAGTATTCCATCGTCTTAAGAAAGCTTGAAACAAGGATTCCCACGATTGAGGATCTGAACCTTCCCCGTGCATTTTACACCATGGCAGAAGAGAGGAACGGTATTGTTTTTGTTACCGGGGCGACTGGTTCTGGAAAATCAACATCCCTTGCAGCGCTACTGGATAAAATTAATGAGACAAAATCCGTTCACGTGATTACCCTTGAAGACCCTATTGAATATCAGCATTCCCAAAAAAAATCCACCTTTAACCAAAGGGAACTTGGAGCTGATTTTGATACATTTGCAAATGGGTTGAGGGCGGCCTTGCGGCAGGCTCCAAAAGTGATTCTGGTGGGTGAGATGCGTGACAGGGAAACAGTGGGAATTGGCCTTTCCGCTGCTGAAACAGGGCATCTTGTCTTGACGACATTGCATACGGTGGATGCCGGTCAGACCATTAACCGTGTCCTGGGGATGTTTTCCACTGAAGAAGAAAGACAGATCAGAATCCGTCTGGCAGATACCATCAGATGGGTTGTTGCCCAGAGGTTATTGCCAAAAAGCAGTGGCGGCAGGGTGGCGGCCTTTGAAGTGATGGGGTCTAATTTGAGGGTGAAAGACTCTGTTCTCAATGGAGAATCCGAGGGCAAGACATTCAATGATATCATTACCGCAGGCAAGGCCCAGGATATGGTTTCTTTTGATAAATATATTATCTCTCTTTATGAAGAGGGAGATATCACTGAGAATGTTGCCTCATCATATGCATCAAGGAAGGATATTGTTGCAAGAGGCCTTGATTCGATAAAAAGTTCCCGTGGCGAGAACACAACAAAGATTGATTCATTGAAAATTGATCATGGATATCAAGGAAGTTAAGCTATGAACGTGATATGTCATAATTGTAAAACAAGACTCAATATTCCGGATTACAAAATTCCTGAAGACAAAGACACAACATTTAAATGTCCAAAATGTAAAGAAAAGGTGCATATCCCTGCTGTAAAACAGCAAAAACCATTCGATGAAAAGAAAAGACAAGTCTTTCACGGCTCCTCTGACGAACAGTTGAATGCACTTGTCTGTATTGAGAGTGATGATTTAAAAAAAAAGGTATATTCACTTGTCAAACAGATGGGGCTGAATACAGAGGCAGTAACAAATACCAAAGCTGCATTGAAAAGACTTGAATACCATATTGATCATTTGGTGATCATTGATGACGCTTTTGATCAGAACAAGGGGGTTTCAGGTATTATCGACAGAATGAATACCATTGATATGTCCTTAAGGCGCAGGATCTGCCTTGTTTGGCTCAGCAATAAATTCAATACCAATGATAACATGGCTGCCTTGCATTCCAGTGTGAACTACATCATCCACTTAGAGGACAGTAGTCATCTGGAAGCATTTTTATCCAGGGCTCTGATGGAACATAAAAATTTTTACACGGTCTTTAGTGACTCCTTGAAACTGGCCGGGAAAGCCTAAAGGAAAGGTGTGTACAAAGGTGTGCACAAGAACTTTTTATGATCCGGCAATGGTATGAACCTTTAAGTTTTTCCGAGTGGCTGAGACGAACCTTTTCTTTTTTAAATATTGCAGTCTTTATCATCACAGCAACTTTCATCTTTTCTGAATTCAGGTTTGACTGGTTTGAAAACCTTGTGGGCTCTTATCTTGTCTCAACAAATGAGTCCCGCCCTGAAACAGGCGCCATCTGGGAGACGGGAAAACAAACCTCCAATGCCCATGAATACCTTAATGAGATTATAAGTAAAAAAGAGGATGTCCGGCAAAATGTTCATCAGGCAGCCACTTTTTTTGATCTTGCCTCGGGTATCTTGCCGGGGGAGTGGGTTACATTGGAGAAACAGCGGTTTAGAACACTTTATCTGACCCTGGAAAAATCCGTTGCTTTAAAAATAATTGAATCAGCCCAACTGGTCTGGTTATTAAACGGCACTTCTCTTGACAGAATCTTCTGTGAAGGCGTCACAGGGGGTATCAAAATATATTTTATTGATTCTGAAAACAGGGTGATCAAACAGATTGATCTTAGCCGTGAAGATATTCTTGAGATTGAAAATAGTGAGAAACCTGTTCCAGGAGAACTTTCAGATATGGAGGGGTTTTCAGGGCGTATCTATCCAGCCCAAAATTTTTTTGATGCTATGTTTAAGCTGCCTGCGGATATTATTCCCGATCTGATAGTGAATCCTGAAAGTTTACTGAAACAGGATGGAAAGATCATTAACATTGGTATCTGGAATGAAACAGAAAACGGTTATATTAAACTGGGATTTGAATTTGAAGAACCAGGCGGTAAACAGGTCGTTTTTATAAAAGGTCGTGAATGGGCTGTCTGGCAGCTGAGCTTGAACCTTAAGGGAGATGAGAATTGAATCTGATTTTAAGATTCATAAAGTTTATCCGGTTCTGCCTGTTTTCCAGCTTAATCCTTGTCTCTCTGGTATCTCTCTGCGGGATGTTTTTGATATTTTTTGTTGCAAAAGATCTTCCAAAATTGCCTTCGCCCTTGAGCCGGATCATTGAAAGGCCTCAAACCCGGATTTTTGCCTCAAACGGACAGGTGCTGATCAGCCTTGGCGAGAGGAAAACGATTCCCTTGAATATGGTTTCCCAGGATTTTATCAATGCGATTCTTGCAACGGAGGATCATAGATTTTTTGAACACCACGGGATGAATAAGCTTCGAACTTTAAAAGGGCTTTATATTACACTTTTTAAAACAGGAAAGGTCCAGGGTGCGTCCACCATTACCCAGCAACTTGCGAAAAATTTGTTTTTCAGTTTTGAAAAAACATATCAACGCAAATTCAAAGAATTGCTTGTGGCATTGCAGATTGAGGCTTCCAATACAAAACAGGAGATTCTGCATGCCTATATCAATCAGATTTATTTTGGCGCAGGTGCCCAGGGAATTGAAAAGGCTTCAAGAGTATTTTTCGGTAAACCTGCACAGGATTTAAGCCTGGCCGAAGCAGCACTCCTTGCAGGGCTGCCTAAATCCCCCACAAATTATAATCCCTATCGGCATTTGGATCTGGCGCTAAAAAGGCGAGAGCTTGTCTTAAAAAGAATGGCACAGGTCGGGTTTATATCCGATCTTGAAGCTGCGCAGGCTATGATGATAAAACCGGCACTTCATCATGCACAAACCGACTCAAGAACCGGAAGTTATTTTTTAGATGCAGTGATAAATGATCTGATCCTGAAGTATGGGGAAGATGTTGTTTATCATGGCGGTATCAAGGTATTTGCCACCATTGATACAAGACTGCAATCCTATGCCCGGCAATCTTTGAAAAAAGGTCTGGAACGGCTTGACACTATGATGGGTATAGCCCGGGAGACTGCGGATCATCTTCAAGGAGCGCTTGTGGCCATTGATACCGGGTCCGGGGCTGTTAAAGCTCTGGTCGGAGGCCGCAATTATTACAAAAGTGAATTCAACAGAGCTATAAAAAGCCTTCGACAGTCGGGAAGCAGTTTTAAACCTTTTCTTTATTATGCGGCATTTAAAAGCTTAGGATTCCATCCCGGGACCATCATGACGGATAAACCTGTCATTATACCGGTAAAAGGAAGTGCAGACTGGGAGCCTGAAAATTTTAGCAAAACATTTTCAGGCGATATGATTTTAAAAAAGGCATTAATTAATTCTGTTAATACGATTGCAGCCCAGATAGTTGAAAAAATCGAGCCTGAATCTGTTACCAGGATTGCCAGAGTGTGCGGTATTAAAAGCCCGTTACAGGATGTTTATTCTGTGGCTCTGGGAACCTCAAGTGTGACACCTTTTGAAATGGCCTCGGCCTATACGGTTTTTGCAAATCTTGGGATCAAGCATGAACCCTTTCTTTTCTGGAGAGTTGAAGATGCTTTTGGGCGTATCATATTTGAACACATTGTTCAGAAAAAAAGAGTGCTTGATCCTGCCATTACTTATCAGGTGGTGGATATGATGAAATCAGTCATTGACACAGGATCGGGACGATCCATCCGGCACCTGGGATTTAACCGGCCTGCCGCCGGGAAAACAGGAACCACAGACAGCTATAATGATGCATGGTTTACAGGATTTACGCCGACGCTTTGCACATCGGTCTGGACTGGCTTTGATAAGAAAAAGAAATTACTTGATGCCAACAAGGTTGGTATTACCGGTGGTAAAGGTGCAGCACCGATCTGGGCTGATTTTATGACCAATGCCCTTAAATCAGAGCCTGACAGGGATTTCCCGATTCCTGATGATATCCGATTTGAGACTGTAGATACAACAACAGGGTGCAATCCAAAAGAGGACGATGAGAGTTTTGAAGTTTTAAAAGTTCCTTTAAAACCTGAACAACAGTTGTGCGTGGAAGGAGAACTTTGATCTGGATTTTAAGAAATATAGGAATACATTTATGGATCACTACTCTTATTACCATACCACTTAGTTTTTATATAATACCCGGGTTTGCAAGATTCTTTCCCGGCATTAACCCGATAACTACGGGGCTTGTGACCATAATGGCTATTGTTGTGGTTATTGGTTTTTTAATGGATGGGATGGCCAAAAAAGCCGTGACAGGTTTGCTTAAAGAAGGGCAGGCATGGGAAAGATCAGGGATTCATAATAAGGCAGAGAAAAATTATATTAAAGCGTTAAGGATGTATGATACATTTCTTCTATGGCCGTTTTCTGCAAAAAAGACAGCCCGGATCATATCCGGTTCCATTGCAAAATTTGAATTAAACTTTTCTATTGAGAATAATAATTTCAAATTGGGTACAATGGTTTATCTGAAGATGAACCCGGCAGATGAGGATATTGCCAAACTCTGGCTTGAGCAACTTCGGCGATCCAGTATTGTGACATCCTTTGAGCAGGAAGTGTTATCTGCCCTTGCTGAAAAACATTATGCCAATAAACAGCTGTCAACTCTAATGATTGATATTTTTCTTGAGTTGGAAAGAAAGGATTTTATTGCAAAAAAACTTTATCAACAGATACGAAAAAATCCTGTGTTTGAAAAGAAGTATTCAAAGAAAATCGAAGATATGATTGGCAGATCTGATGAAAGTATTCAACTCAAAGTATCCTATATAAAGCCTGAAAAGAAATTCTGGAAAAGAATTGCACTGGATAAAAATATACAAACAACGGTACTGAGATGTGTTTCTTATCTGAAAAACTCATGGACGCTCATTGGATCTATATTGAGTTTTTTGATTTTATCTGTGGGCAAGGTACGCAGATATGTAAAAGAACATGAAAAGACACAATTTTATTTGAAAGCAGGTTTCCTTTCGATTATTTCGGTCTGGCTGGGGTTTTTTATGATAAGTACCATGTCCCATATGTTTAAATCCAGGGCTGTTGAAAAGGAAAAAATTAAAATTCAAATTCAGGTGCCCAAACCCTTGACGATCCAGGTAGCAGCATATTTAAAGCAGAAACATGCTGACAGGTATGTTGATATTTTAAAGAAAAAAGGAATTGATGCCATCATCAAAAAAGTAGGTGGTGGTGGGAAAACCTGGTTTGTGGTCCGGGTTTCCGAATTCATTGATAAAAAAAGTGCAACGGCTTACGGTCAAAAGCTCGTACAGAAAAAGATTATTGATGATTTTTTTGTGAACAATAAATAAGCTGTAATTATAAATTAATCACTTTATCGGCTAACTGCATTGATGTCACTACATCAAGCATGTTGGTTGTTTCGCCGATGAGTTTTTTTCCCATCAAATCCAGGTGGGTCAGGCATGCCCCGCAAACGAGGATGTCAACGCCTGTTTGTTCAAGCTCCTTGAGTTCTTCAAGAATCTCGGAGTCTTTGGTAGAAAACTTTACGCCATGGTTTAAAAGCACCAGGCACCAGAGGTCATTGCCCATTTCTTTCAAAGTTTTGACAAAGTTGATCATCAGCTTTCGGCCAAGCTCACCATCTCCTTTTCCAATCTGCTGTGAAGATAGTATGACTAAAATTTTCTGGCTGTCGGGTTGATCTTTTGTTTTAACGGGTTCAGAAATAGTCTCCAGTTTTTTGGCTTTTTCAGGATTTCTTCGACCGGATACGATTGAGGTGGTACCATCAGAATCAACAGCAACTTCAAATCTCTGGAAGTTTAAGAACCGGGTTATATTTTCCACGGCAGCATCATTGTCAACAATGACGCTGATTTCAGTGGCGGATTCCTGTTCAAGAAACTTTTTTGTTTGCAGTACAGGTGCGGGACATTCAAGTGTTCTGCAGTCAATTTTTTTTATCATTATATGTAGTTTCCTTTCTCTTTTTAAGTTTTAATTTTAGGAATTCTTTAACTCCATGTCAAATTGGTATATCCGATATGAATTTTAATTGTCATTGAAAATGCTGATAAAGCATCTGGAAATTAAAAAGATTTGACAGTCATGGCCTTATATGACCATACTTTTTGTAAATTGGATTCGACAGGCTGTTACGGAACTA
>JAGLFI010000062.1 GCA_023144585.1 Desulfobacula sp.
GTTTATACTCCGGTTGATCCTGCAGACGATCATAATCCTCTATGGAACCATAAAGCAGATTGTGCTTTCCCAAGAGCAACCCAGAATGAAATCAATGCCAGGGATGCCCAGAATCTGGTAAACAATGGTGCCTATCTGGTCAGTGAAGGGGCGGACATGCCGACAACTCCGGAGGGTATTGAGGTTTTTCTTAACAACAAAATGCTCTATGCACCGAGCAAGGCCGCCAATGCAGGCGGTGTTGCCGTGTCAGGGCTTGAAATGTCCCAGAACTTAATGAGAATTAAATGGTCCCGTAAAGAAATGGAAGCCAATCTAAAGGGTATTATGAAAAATATTCATGCGACATGTCTTTCCACTGCAGAAGAATATGGAACCCCTGGCAATTATGTTAATGGTGCCAATATCGCAGGATTCATTAAAGTAGCGGATGCAATGATGGATCAGGGTGTAGTTTAATTTCTCTTGATTGATTAACCATCAGTTCCATACCGAAGAATTTCGATATGGAACTGATGGTTCTTGAATTGAAATAAAAAAATAATATATCAGGTTAATCCCTGATCCAGCATTGCATCTGCGACACGCCGAAATCCTGCAACATTTGCCCCGAATACATAATTGCCTTTTTTATTAAACTCACAGGATGTTTCATAACACTGATCATGGATATGCTTCATCACTTGGTGGAGTCGTTCATCAACCTCACTTTCTGTCCAATTCATAAAATTCGCATTCTGTGCCATTTCAAAACAGGAACAGGCAACCCCTCCTGCATTGCAAGCCTTTGCAGGGGCATAAAAAATATCTGCATTTTCTAAAAATTCCATGCCTTCAAGTGTCACAGGCAGATTTGCTCCTTCTACAAGGCATTTGACACTGTTTTTTACCAGGACCTTTGCATCATCAAGATCAAGTTCATTTTGTATTGCACAAGGAAAAGCAATATCGCACGGGATTATCCAAGGCCGTTTTTCCGGATAAAATTTAACCTTAAAATGGTCTGCATAATCTTTTACAACATCATTTCCACTCAATCTCAGTTTCAACATATAGTCGACTTTTTCGCCGGTAACACCCTCAGGGTCATGGATAAATCCATCTGGTCCGGAAAGGGTAATAACCTTACCACCAAGCTCATTGACCTTTTTTACAACACCCCAAGCCACATTTCCAAAACCGGAAACCATCACAACCTTACCATCAATATTATCATCAATATTTTTTAGCATTTCCTCAGCAAAATAAACCACACCATATCCTGTAGCCTCGGGCCTTAAATAGCTTCCTCCCCATGAAATACCCTTCCCTGTCAAGACACCTTTAAAAGATTTGGTCATTCTGCGGTACATACCAAAAAGATAACCGATTTCCCTGGTTCCTACCCCGATATCACCTGCGGGAACGTCAGTGGATGCGCCAATATGCCTTGAAAGTTCCAACATGAAACTTTGACAAAAATTCATTATTTCATTATCAGATTTGCCCCGTGGATTAAAATCTGATCCACCTTTTCCACCGCCTAAAAGAAGGCCTGTCAACGCATTTTTAAATATTTGCTCAAACCCGAGACACTTGATAATACTTAAGGTAACAGAAGCATGGAATCGAAGTCCTCCTTTATAAGGACCCAGTACATTATTAAATTCAACTCGATATCCTGTATTAACCTGAACGCGGCCCTGGTCGTCTCTCCATGGAACCCTGAAACTGATGGATCGGTCCGGTTCGACCAGTTGCTCAAGTATCCGGTTATTTTGATACTCCAAATTAGAATCCAGAACCGGTGCAATGGATTTAAAAACCTCTGCAACAGATTGAATATATTCTTTTTCCCAGGAATATTTTTCCGTAAGCATTTCTAAAACATTGTTCGTGTATGTATTCATGAATTTCTCCTGTTAAAATAAATATTGGATTGTTTCAATAGTTTCGCTGCACCATGTGGTAGAAAAGCATAAACGTCATGCCGCCTAAAAACATAAAAACAATGATGACCCAGTCAAAGTAGGCATTGTTGTAATGACCGATGCTGGCGTTCCACGGCGAGTAGCCGGATGTTGACACCGTTCCGAACGAATGGCACAGGGAATCAAAAATTGTCATACCGCCCAGACACAATAAAAGGGTTTTCACTATGTTCAGGGTGATATAGATTCCCCAGAGCCAGATCATTGTATCCCGGTTGCGGGGTATGAATTTTTCCCTGGTAATGACCTGACCCGGACTCGATTCAGCCCGGAATATACGCACCCCTCCCATTCCATGGGGTAAAAATATGATGGTCAATGTTAAAAAGCCCATTCCACCGAGCAAATGGGATTGGCTGCGCCAGAACAATAATCTATGGGGAACCACTTCGATATCCGTCAGTATGGTTGCCCCGGTAGTCGTATAACCGGACATCATTTCGAAAAAAGCATCTGTGAAAGAGGGAATAGATCCATGGATCATAAAAGGCAGGGTGGAAACCGCAGAAATCAAAACCCATCCCAAAAAAGCAATGAAAAATCCGTCCTTTATATTTAAATCGTCATACCTGCGAAAGAATCGCCACAAAGGATAACCAAAACCAATGGTGATGAGTCCTGCAATACCAAGGGCATATAAGTCGTCTTCTCCATAATAAAAAGAGCAGATCAATGGAAACACCATAGAGCAGCCGGTAACAATCAATAATTTTCCCAGGACATTTGCAATAGTTTTGTAATTCATAGGTATCCAAATCTAATATGAGGAGCAATCAATCCTTAGTTTTCATTTAACAATGCCCTAAAATCTCAACTCTTCTTTACCCTAAAACCCCTCTGGGAATCAATCCATATTATTGACAGTTTTTTCTTCATATAGTAAGTTATTTTCCAAGTTTTTATCAAAGAGACAGGAGATAAAATTTGAAAATCATTATTGTGGGTGCTGGAGAAGTTGGATATAATATTGCCGCCCGACTTGCTTCTGAAAACAAACAGGTTGTTGTCATTGATAAGGATCAGGAAGCCGTTAAGCGCCTTTCCGAAAATCTTGACATACAGGTTATTACCGCATCCGGCAGCAATCCAATGGTTCTCATTGATGCTGGTATTAAAGAAACGGATATTCTTTTAGCAGTGACAGACAGCGATGAAATAAATCTGGTGGCCTGTTTGATAACCGACCTGATTTCACCCACAACCAAAAAACTTGCCCGCATCAGAAATTCTGATTTTGAACCCTATCATGATCGATTAAAAAAAGAAAATCCTCATATTGATACGGTTATTAATCCTGATTTCGAAGTAGTAAATACCATCAAAAAACTGATGGAAGTGCCAGGTGCTGTTGATGTAGGAGATTTTGCTGACGGTCAGGTAAAATATGTGGCCATCCGGCTTGACAGGCATTCTCCCGTGGCAGGGATGAAACTCATTGATTTTCCTTCCAGGTTTGGTGAAAACCGGCCGTTGATTGCTGCCATCATCAGGAACAATGAAGTTATTGTCCCAAGGGGAAGAGACAAAGTTGAACCGAATGATTTAATCTATTTTGTCAGTGAGACACAAAAACTTGAAAAAACACTCACGCTTTTCGGTAAAAAAGTTCACCCCATCCAAAAAGCCTTTATTATCGGTGGAGGGCGAATCGGAGAACGACTGGCCAAAATGCTTGAAAAAAATTCGATCAAGACCAAAATAATTGAATCTAATATTGACCGCTGTCATTACCTGTCTGAACAAATGGACAAAACTGTTATTCTTCATGGAGACGGATCTGATCAGAAACTATTTCTTGAAGAAAATGCAGGCCAGACCGACATTGTCATTTCTGTTACCGGTGATGATGAAACCAATATCCTTGTTTCCCTGCTGGCAAAAAATATAGGCGTTCAAGATACGATCACCAGAATCGGGAAATCGAGTTATTTTCCCCTGCTTGCCACTATTGGTATTGAAAAAGTTGTCAGCCCGAGACTGTCGGCTGTCAGCTCAATCTTACAGGATATCAGGAAAGGGAAAGTCTTGTCTGATATTTCAATCTTTGGTGAAAGAGGCGAATTCATTGAAGCCATTGCTCTTGAAACCTCCGACATTACCGACAAGCCATTAAAAAAACTTTCCTTTCCCAAAGGTGCGATTCTTGTCTGTATCATCAGAGACGGCAGGATTATGATGCCATCAGGAGACAGCGTTATCAACCCAGGGGATAGAATCATTCTGTTTGCTGTCAAACATGCCGTAAAAAAACTTGAAAAGCTTTTGACCGTTAAATTGGATTTCTTTTAATGCGCTGGCAGTTCATTGCGAATATTATTGGCATTCTTTTAGTTTTTTTAGGGCTTTCCATGGTTGTTCCTCTGCTTGTCAGTATTCATTATCATGATCTTGCTGCGGACAGCTTTATTCAGTCCATCGGCATCACTATTGTGGCGGGACTTATCCTTATCATTTTGTCTAAAAAACAGGGCGACGATAATTATATCAATAAGAAAGAAGGTATGGCCACTGTTGCTTTAGCCTGGACAGGCATTTGCCTTTTTGGTGCCCTGCCCTTTTATCTCGGCCCTGAATTTACCAATTTTACCGATGCATTTTTTGAATCTGTTTCAGGTTTTACTACAACCGGCTCATCTGTAATGACCAATATTGAAGGGGCGACAAAAAGCCTTCTTTTCTGGAGAAGCTTTATTCAATGGTTGGGCGGTATGGGAATTATTGTCTTGTCCCTGGCTATCCTTCCGTTTTTAGAAGTGGGCGGTATCCAGTTGTATAAGGCGGAAGTTCCGAGTCCTGTGCCGGACAAACTGACCCCACGGCTCAGTGACTCTGCAAAAATTTTATGGGTCATATATGCGGCTCTCACACTGATTCAAATCATTTTTCTACTGGGGGGTGGGATGCCGTTGTTTGAAGCTTCCTGCCATGCACTTACCACCATGCCCACCGGCGGATTCTCCCCAAAGAATGTATCCATTGCCCATTATAACTCTGCTTATTTTGATTATGTTATTGTGATATTCATGATCCTTGCCGGGATTAATTTTTCATTGCATTATCAAATGCTGAGGGGAAAGACCCTGGCATTCTGGCAAGACACGGAATGCAGATTTTTTCTTGGATTGACCCTTATATTAACCCTCTTAGTGACCTGGAACACTTATGGTTCAGTTTACACCTCCATTGAAGATGCCTTCAGGTTTGCAAGTTTTCAGGTGACCTCAATTTTGACAACAACCGGCTTTGCAACTGCTGATTATGAAAAATTTCCAGGCTTAAGCCAGGTAATTTTGTTTGTCTGTATGTTTATCGGTGCATCTGCAGGATCTACAGGCGGTGGGATGAAATGCGCCAGGATCATTGTCTGTTTCAAATATTGTTACAGGGAATTGTTTAAAATCATCCACCCGAGAAGTATCAGCCATGTAAAAATCAATAATATGGCCATCCCGGACGAAGTACTTCGAAGCATCATGGGATTTCTCGCCCTCTATATCGGTCTTTTTATTCTGTCGAGCCTTGTTCTGGCCTGTATGGGAATTGACATGATGACAGCTTTTGGTGCGGTTACGGCCTGCATCGGAAATATCGGCCCTGGATTCGGAACCGTAGGACCCACTGAAAATTTTTCTCACCTGCCTGTGATGGGAAAATGGCTGCTGGCCTGGTGCATGCTGTTAGGCAGGCTGGAAATTTACACGATTATTATCCTCTTTATCCCTGAGTTCTGGAGGAAATAAAGCGTGTAAAATCTCTATTAAAATTGTTTAATTTCAGGATGGATTGCCAGAGAATGTAAAAACTGTCGCGTATGCATTTCCATTCTTGATTTAAAAAGCTCAACTACTTTCAACATTAAGGTGTGTCCGATTTCAAAATCTTCTTCAAATAATCGACGCATCTGCTTACCCGAAACAGTGATAATTGAACTTGTTTCAGCACAGATTGCAGTAAAGGTACCGGATGATTCGTCCATTAAAGCCGAGACACCAAATGTTCTCCCGGAAGATACTTCATCCAGAGTCAAAGACTTTCCTGAACCAGATCTACAGTTTAAAAAAACTTTTCCGGATACCAGCATATATAAAAGAGTTTGTTCCTGGTCCTGCCGAAAGAGAATACTTTCCTCATCAAAAATTTCAAGTTGAGCTATGGCACCAACCTTTTCAAGTATGGTGTCCGGCAAATCTTTGAGAAAAGATATTTTTTTTAAGTCGTTTTTTTCAACCATTTTTATGGGTCCTAACTAAAGTCACGTTAATTTTCTTTTATATTACAAGAGTAAGATTTTCAATGTCATTAATATCTTCTTTGAGTTCAGGATGTTCATCCAATGTTTTCATGATCATCAATGCACGGGTATCCAGATATTTTTTATATTGTTTTGCAATCCCAAACATCATATGATAGGCTAGTTCATGATTTTCCTTAAAGAGTTGTTTCATCCGTTCCCCGGAAAGAGTAATGACTTCGCTGGGTTCCTGACAGATGGCAGTATAGGTTGCTATTGATCCTTCAATAAGTGCGGAAGAACCAAAAAAAGATCCGGATTGAATATTATCGAGAATAACATCAATTTCAGGTGTCAGTTCAATTTTAATAGCCACCTGGCCCATTATCAGCATATAAAACGTATCCATATCCTCATTGACACTTATCAATTGTGTGTCTGTGCCAAAAATACTTAATTGGGCCTCTTTGGCAAGAATTTCAAACAAATGATCAGGAAAATCTTTTAACAAATTAATACGTTTTAAATCTTCTATTTTTACCATTTGAAAGCCTCAACTAAAATGAATTTTAGGTTAAAATAAACACTAAGAAAACAAAGGATATGGCAATGGCTGCACCAATACCAATAGGTAAAGTTCCTTTAAGAATATCATTGTAAAGTCTGTTTTTCTTTATTTCCAGCCGTTTATCCCGATAGCCAAGGAGCAGCCATATATTCACCGCTGCAAACAGGGCAATTTTTGCTGCTGTATTTTTAAATAAGGATACAAGGCCTTTGATAAATCCCATTAAATAACTTTCAGAAACCTGGTTTATTGTATTTAAACCCTTATCCAGAACCATATATCCTCCACGGCCAAGCTTCCGATAGAACCAGTCAACATCAAGGTT
>JAGLFI010000063.1 GCA_023144585.1 Desulfobacula sp.
TTTAATTTGAATTGATTCAGCAGAGCCTGAATGACTGAAAATGGGTCCTGTCGGACATGGGTTTGTTTTCCCATGTAAGTAATGGATACATTATCTTGCCTGCTGCACACCTCAAGCCAGGGTTTTACGGCCAGTATATGATATCGGGAACAGTCGAGGCTTGAACCGGACAATAAGAGCACGGTCCCAATATCCTTTGCAAAGGATGCCGCTATTTGTTCAAACGGCCGGTCAAGCTTAATCGTTTCCTGATGAACATCTTTTAAAAGAGGAAGAAATTTTAACAATTGATTCATCTCAGGGCCATTCATCTTAAGACCATCATCTTAAAAAAGGATTCATTCTCTTTTCATTACCGATGGTTGTTTCCGGGCCATGACCGGTATACACAATGGTACCCTCATCAAAGATTAAAAGCTTTTCTTTTATACTTGAAATCAGCGTATCATAGTCGCCCCCGGCAAGATCTGTTCTGCCGATGGAACCTGCAAACAGGGTATCCCCGGCAAAGAGATGACCTTTGGTATAAAGACTGATACCCCCTTTAGAATGACCGGGGGTGTGGATCACCTGCAATGTTATTTCACCGAATGTAATTTCATCCCCGTCATTTAAAAGAATATCTGCAGGCGGTGAATTTTCCGAAGACAGTCCGAACATCAGAGCAGACTGTGAAAGCTCGTGCAGCATGGGTTCATCCTGGGGATGAATGGCAATCTGTGCCCCTGTCGCTTCTTTCATTCTTTTATTGGCACTGACATGATCAAAATGCCCGTGGGTATTGATCAGATATTTTACTTTCAGTTCGGATTTTGCAAGCTCCATCAGGATTCGATCTGCATCATCTCCCGGATCAATCACGACTGCTTCTTTTGTAGCTTCACATCCTAAAATAAAACAATTGGCCATAATCGGGCCCACTTCAAGTTTCTTGATAATCAAAACAACCTCCTGTATTCGGCCTATTCAAAACCTTCAAGGGATTTGATACGATCCAGCACACCATTGATAAAAGAACCGGAATCTCTTGTACCATATTTTTTCCCAATTTCAACCGCTTCATTTATGGTGACGCTGTGGGGAATATCAGAGTGCTTTAAAAATTCAAATATGGCTATCCGCATGATGTTTCTGTCCACCACAGGCATTCTGGAAATTCTCCAGTTTTTTGAATATTTGTTTAAAAAAGCATCAATTTGAGCACTATTTTCCTTTACACCCTTTACCAGATCCAGAAAAAATGGTTTGACTCCCTGCGTGAGTTTTTCTTCATTGTTGGCACAGAATACAATCAGATTTTCATCCTGATCCAGATAAGATTTGTCCATATCAAAGAAAAAAAGTGCCTGAAGTGCAAGTTCCCGTGCCTGCCTGCGGTCACCCATAATTTTATTTAACCTTTTTTATGGCTTTCGGTTTTAAGACTTTCCGAAAGGTTTGCCATTTCTATGGCACCAAGGGCGACATCAAACCCTTTATTGCCGGCTTTTGTTCCGGCCCTTTCAATGGCCTGCTCAATGGTTTCTGTAGTAAGGATCCCGAACATCACCGGAACATCAGCGTCCAGACTGATGGATGCAATACCTTTGGACACTTCTGCACACACATAATCATAGTGACTTGTGGCACCTCGAATGACAGCTCCAAGGCAGATAACAGCATCGTATTGTCCATGGTTCAGCATTTTTTTTACTGCCAGAGGAATTTCAAAGGCACCCGGAACTTTTAAAAAAGTAATATCCTTATCCTCTGCTCCGCTTCTGATGAGCGCATCAAGAGCACCTTCCACCAGCCGACCTGTGATAAAATCATTAAAACGGGCGGCAATGATTCCAAACTTTTTACCCTGAGCCTGCAAACCTGCTTCTATAATTCTTGGCATTTTTCTTTTCCTTATATCAATAATAATAACTTCAATTAAATATTTACATATGGAGTAAATGTCCCATCTTGGCCTGCTTGCATTTTAAGTATCCCTGGTTGTGGCAATTGGGTTCAACTTCAATGGGAACCTGTTCAACAACACTCAATCCATAACCTTCCAGACCGATCATTTTCATGGGATTGTTGGTCAAAAGCCGCATGTTTCTGACACCCAGATCAACCAGCATCTGGGCACCCACACCATAATCTCTCATGTCGGCCTTCAAGCCGAGCTTTTCATTGGCTTCAACCGTGTCCAGACCCTGGCGCTGATATTCATAGGCTTTTAATTTATTTACAAGACCGATACCACGGCCTTCCTGGCGAAGGTATAAAAGGACTCCGCTGCCTTCTTCTTCCATCATGGCCATGGCTTTATGGAGCTGCTCCTGGCAGTCGCACCGAAGGGAGGAAAAAATATCCCCTGTCATACATTCTGAATGAACTCTCACCAGAATTTCTTTTTCAGGATCAACCTCTCCTTTCACCAGAGCAATATGGGTCAAATTATCAATATCGTTTTCATAGGCAATGATCCTGAATTCTCCGCCGGCCCGGGTGGGGATCATCGTTTCAGCCGCTTTTTTGACAAAACTTTCTGTTTTAAGTCTGTATTTTACAAGATCCGCAACCGTGCAGATACCGATACCATGCTTTTTTGCAAATTTTTCCAGGGAGGGCATCCTTGCCATGGTACCGTCATCATCCATGATTTCACAAATCACCGCAGCAGGCTTCATCCCTGCAAGACGGGCCAGATCAACAGATCCTTCTGTCTGCCCGATCCTTATCATGACGCCACCGTTCCTTGCCCTTAATGGAAAAATATGCCCGGGTCTTGCAATATCGTTGGATGTGGTATCATCCGCCACCGCTGTAAGGATGGTTGTCGCCCGGTCTGCTGCTGAAATACCAGTGGTCACCCCGATTTTCGCTTCAATGGATACGGTAAATCCGGTTCCATATTGTGAGGTGTTATTGTCCACCATCATGGGCAGATCCAGCCGGTCTGCAATAGTGGAATCAAGGGGAAGGCAGATCAGTCCCCTTCCATATGTGGCCATGAAATTTATGGCTTCAGGGGTCACAGCTTCTGCAGCCATGGTAAGATCACCCTCGTTTTCACGATCTTCATCATCCACAAGGATGACCATTTTGCCCTTCTTAATATCTTCAATAGCCTGTTTAATTGTTAAATGCGGCATTTATAATTCCTTAAAGTTATAAAAATCCATTCCTTGCCAGAAGTTCCATGCTGATATCTTTTTGCCCGTTGGGCAAAGCATCATTTTTTGAAGAACTTCCTCTTAATATTTTTTTTACATATTTCCCGATCATGTCGGTTTCTATATTGATCTTGTCACCAACCCGTTTTAACCCGATGGTTGTAATGTCTGCCGTGTGAGGAATAATACTGACCTGAAAATCCTGATTAGAGCATCTATTGATGGTCAGACTGATGCCTTCAATGGCAACAGAGCCTTTTTCAATCATATCTGCAGCCAGCTTTGACGGAATATCAATTTTGATGATTACAGCATTGCTCTTTCTTTCTATGGAAGCAATAGTTCCTGTTCCATCAATGTGTCCCGAAACCAGATGGCCGTCAATTCGGTCAGACAGCTTTAATGCCCGCTCTATATTGACCCTGGAACCTACCCTCAACTGTTTAAAGGTTGTCCGTTCAACAGTTTCGGGCGCCATATCCACTTTAAAACTATTTTTATCAAGACCAACAACAGTAAGACAAGCTCCGTTTACAGCAATAGAATCTCCAATTTTAGTCCCGGACAAATCCAGATCACAGCCAATGTTGAGGACTCTTCCCTCCCCGCTGGACTTAATCTGCCTTATACTTCCAAAACTTTCAATGATTCCAGTAAACACTTTTTAATTTTTAATTTTTAATTTTTAATTTTTAATTAATTCATAATTTAAAATTAAAAACTCAAAATTCATAACTCCTCTTATTTCAAATACCCCTGCACAAGGATATCATTATCAAACTGGGTAACCTTTATGTTGTTAAGTTCAAAGGCATCCTTTATCAACTCGGGACCATGACCTTCAAACACAGGCATACCATCGCTGCTGCCTAAAAATTTGGGTGCCAGAAAAAACATTACTTTATTTACAATCCCGGCCGCAAGGACTGATCCTGCCACCACGCTTCCGCCTTCTATCAAAAGGCTTAAAATTGATATCTGCCCTAACTTAATCATCAGTTCATTTAAATCAAGCCTTTCTTCTTTCAACGGCACCTTAAGAATATGAGCCCCTTGTCTTTCAAGCAATGCTTTTTTGTCTTCAGAAATATCCGGGCCTGTAACAATAATAGTTCTGGCGTTAGAATTTTGGGTCAGCACTTTTGCATCTTCTTTAATATTCAAATGGGTATCCAGAATAATTCTTACAGGATCTTTTGCTTCAACCCCTTTAAGTCTTGAAGTAAGTGATGGATTATCGGCATGTAAAGTTCCTGATCCCACCAAAATAGCATCTACTTCATGCCGGATCTGATGGGCATGCTCCCTTGATTTTTCATTGGTGATCCATTTTGAATCCCCTGTAGATGTTGCTGTTCTTCCATCCAGGGTGGAAGCGCATTTTAAGATGACAAAGGGCTTATTATCATTTTGAATATACCAGATAAACTCTTCGATCAGAATTTTGGCTTCTTTTTCAAGAACACCGCAGATCACTTCAATTCCATTGTCCTGAAGATATTGGATACCACCACCGCAAACAGTGGGATTAGGATCTTTACAGCCTATTACAACCTTTTTGATGCCCGCTTTGATAATTTTATGGGTACAGGGCGGGGTTTTTCCGAAATGATTACAAGGTTCCAGGGTGACATAGATAGTGGCATCCTTTGTTGCAAGGCCAGCGTCCTCAATGGCTTCTACTTCAGCATGGGCACAACCCGCTGCCCTGTGAAAGCCTTTTCCAATAATCTTCCCATCCTTGACAACTACCGCACCAACGCAAGGGTTAGGGGATGTCAATCCCTTTGCTTTTTGTGCAAGGGATAACGCCTGTTGCATGACCTCACGATCGGTCATCAGCCTTATCCGCAATTGCATCAAACTCAATGGGCAGGCATTCTTTGGGGATCAGTCCTTTAAGTTCCTGGATAAAATCGGCCACATCTTTAAATTCCCTGTAAACAGATGCAAACCGGACATAGGCAACAGCATCAATTTGCTTTAAGGCCTCAATAATTTTTTCCCCCACAATCTTTGAAGGAATCTCCCGATTATTGATTTGTCTTAAATCCTGCTCAATGCCATCGACTGTTTCTTCAATCAGGTTAATGCTGATGGCTCTTTTCTCACAGGCTTTTTTTATGCCGATCAGTACTTTTTCCCGGTTAAAGTCCTCCCTGCGACCATCTTTTTTTATGATCATGACAGGAACCCTCACAAACTTTTCATAGGTTGTAAACCGCTGGGAACATTCCTGGCATTGTCTGCGTCGACGAACTTCAAACTCAATCTTGCCCGGACGCGAATCAATCACTCTTGTATTTGGTTTTCCGCAAAATGGGCAGTTCATATGGGCCTCTTTCTTATTTAAATTTCAAGCTGGATGAGCGCTACTTTAGATTTATCAAACATATCCAAAGCTAAAGGGTCATCATATCCATCTTTATAATATACGGTTTTGATTCCGGCATTAATAATCATTTTCGCACAAATGGAACAGGGCTGGTTGGTACAATAAAGGTGAGATCCGCTTACCCGGATACCATGGAAAGCTGCCTGGATGATGGCATTTTGTTCTGCATGAACCCCGCGGCACAATTCGTGTTTTTCCCCGGACGGCACATTTAACTGCTCTCTTAAGCATCCGGTCTCCCTGCAATGGAGAACCTTTGCAGGAGCCCCATTATATCCTGAGCAAAGAATTCTTTTATCCTTAACCAGAACTGCCCCTACTTTTTTTCTTAAACAGGTGGAACGAGTGGCAACAAGATTACAAATTCCCATAAAATATTCGTGCCATGAAGGTCTGTCGAAAAGCTGCTCGGTCATCAATCTATTTTCCAATATATAAAGGATACTCAGTACAAAGTTCTCTTGTTTTTTTTGCCACTGCATCAACATTGGATTCATCATCCAGCACATCACAGATAAATCCGGCTATTTTTTGACTGGCCTGCTCTTTCATACCCCTGGAGGTGACAAGGGGAAGCCCGATCCTGATACCACTGGTGACAAAGGGGCCGCGCTTTTCATTTGGAACCGTATTTTTATTGACTGTGATACCGGCTCTGCCAAGTCTTTCTTCAGCTTCCTTTCCGGCAATATCCTTTTGTGTAAAATCAACCAATACCATGTGATTGTCAGTTCCACCAGAAACCAGTTTATACCCTCTTTCCAGCAGTATGACTGCAAGGGCGGACGCATTTTTAATCACCTGTTTCTGGTAGTCTGCAAAGGATTTGCCAAGTGCTTCTTTAAAGGCAATTGCTTTTGCGGCAATGACATGCATTAAAGGTCCCCCCTGGATACCGGGAAATATCTGGCCTGCAATTGCCTTCCCAAACTTCTGGGAAGACAGAATCAAACCGCCGCGAGGCCCTCTAAGGGTTTTATGGGTGGTCGAGGTAATCACATCTGCAAATCCCACCGGACTTGGGTGGACTCCTCCTGCAACAAGTCCTGCAATGTGGGCCATATCTACCATGAAAAGGGCACCGACAGATCTAGCAATCCCAAAAAAACCTTTAAAGTCAATGATCCTGGGATAGGCACTCGCGCCCGCCACAATCAATTTTGGCTGGTATTTTTTTGCAAGGGTTTCCACCTGGTTCAGGTCAATCATCTCGGTTTCAGGCGACAATCCGTAATGGACAAAATCATACAGCTTACCTGAAAAGCTGACAGCGGCACCATGGGTCAGATGCCCATCATGGGAAAGGTCCATGGCAAGAATTCGATCCCCGAGATTCAACATTGCAAAATAAACTGCCATATTGGCCCCTGAGCCCGAATGGGGCTGGACATTTGCATATTCGACATTGAACAGTTTTTTGACTCTCTCAATGGCCAGATCTTCTGCCTGGTCCACATATTCACAACCACCATAATATCTTTTTGCAGGATACC
>JAGLFI010000064.1 GCA_023144585.1 Desulfobacula sp.
TCGGTACCTGTAACCATAAAACAATAAAAAATGACTACCCTTATTATTATTCCTCATATTTTGCTCCCTCATACCGCTACAAACGCTTAAAAGAGCTGATGGCTCTACCCGGTAAAAAATCGGTTAATGATCTGTGGATGTATCAAAGGGACAAAAAAAATCTTATGGCCGAAAAAATATCCCCGATCATGGCAAAAACCCTGCTCAAATATGATGACACAAAAATAATGGGTGAATTTCTTTCAACCTGGGATTTTCTGGATGACCCTGATAAAGCAGCACCTGCTATCTTTCAAACCACCTACAAATTATTTGCTTTGCTGGTTTTTGAAGATGACCTGGGCAATGAAAAAGCCATGATCATGCTCAATAACTGGTATTTCTGGCAGGAAAAACTTGAAAAAATGGTTTTAAATGGTAATTCTCCCTGGTTTGATAATATCAGGACAAAAGATATAACCGAGTCTCTTGAAGACCTGTTTCATCTGGCTGACTTGAGAGCAAAGGCATTTCTTTCTCCAACGCTGGGAGATGATCCGGAGAAATAGCAGTGGGACAAAATTCATACCCTTGAACTTGTCAATCTCATCAGAAGAGAAGGGACAGGCAAAACTTTGCTGGGGTCCGGACCCATGCCCATGGGAGGATCTGGTGAAACTCTTTACAGGGGTTGGTATGATTACGATAAACCCTTTGCCGTCACCCATTGTGCCGCCCTTCGCATGGTTGCAGATCTTTCCGACCAAGAAAAAGTTATGGCCACTCTGCCTGGCGGCGTTACCGGAAGAACATTTCATACCCATCAAAAAGATCAGGTAGACGCTTTTATGTTCGGAGAAAAAATGTACTGGTAGTTCAGTGACAAAGCCATTGACGAATATGAAAAATCAAAGTTAATACTAAAACCGTAAATTAGTATTTTTAAACGCCATCAGTTCCATTGCCATACTGGGCATCTTTGGCGAAAACCTTAAAAATGCTGATCATGTCCTCTAATTTTGAGGACAAACCGGACAGAGCCATGGCACTCTGCTTCATTTGTGTACTTTTTTGAGACATATCTTCCGTCACTGAATTAACCCCTGAGATATCTTTTACAATTGCCGATGGCACCTGGGAACTCTGGGCGACATTTTCATTGGCCTCACCAATCCCTGTTGATGCCTGCTCTATATTTTGTGCTACTTCTGTTGCACTTGCGGATTCAAGGTAGATGCAATAGGGGAAAGTACCTATTTAATGAGAATTGACTGACAATATATTGTAGTGAAATGTTGTGCGGAAAACTTGCAGAATCCGTTAATTTCCTTGACTTGAAAAAAAATATATGGTTTACCTAATTTTCAAAGGGAGAAACAGATGAATTTTTGCTTAACAGACAGATTTTATTTTTATTTTGGGTATTATTTTTATACCAGTCTGCCTGTTTTGCGATAGAGTTTATTTTAAACAAAAGCCGCAGGCAGCAAAAGCCTGCGGCTTTTTTGTTTTAGGCTGCCGGCTTTTGGATGGAACCTGGGCAAAGGAAAAGTCATGAAACAAACCTATGATGTAAATGTAAAAGAGTTCAAACCCCTTATTTCACCCGCGTCCATTAAGGAGGAACTTCCGGTAACTGATGATGTTGCCAAAACTATCATTAACGGCCGCCGTGATGTTGAAAACATCTTACAGAAAAAAAATGACCGGCTCCTTGTAATTGCAGGCCCATGCTCAATCCATGACACAGATGCTGCCCTTGAATATGCCCGGAAACTGAAGCAATTAAGAGAAGAGGTCAATGAAAAAATTAATTTGATTATGAGGGTATATTTTGAAAAACCCAGAACAACGATTGGATGGAAAGGGTTAATCAATGATCCTTTTCTTGATGCTTCCTACAATATTAATGAAGGCTTCAAAAAAGCCAGATCTCTGTTGATTGAAATCAATCAAATGGGGCTTCCCACGGCTACAGAAATTCTTGACCCCATCATTCCACAGTATATTGCCGGCCTTTTAACCTGGGTAGCCATTGGGGCAAGGACAACAGAATCCCAGACCCACCGTGAAATGGCCAGTGACCTTTCCATGCCGGTTGGATTTAAGAACAGCACGGATGGAAGCCTTGATGCTGCCATCAATGCCATGATGGCGGCAGGCGCACCCCAGCATTTTCTCGGGATTGATCCGCAAGGACACTCTTCAATGGTCGTTACCACAGGAAACCCCTTTGGACATATTGTTCTTCGAGGGGGTCCCCACCCGAATTACGATCCGATTTCCCTGGGTAAAGTTCAGGAAAAACTTAAAACAAAAAATCTTTTGGATGCGGTAATGATAGATTGTTCCCATGATAATTCGGGACAAAAACACAAAGGTCAGTCTTTTGTATTTAAGAGTGTACTGGATCAACGGATTGAAGGCAATACCAGCATTATTGGATTAATGCTTGAAAGCAATCTGTTTGAAGGCAACCAAAAATGTAATGAAAATTTCAAGACGTTAAAATATGGCGTTTCCATCACGGATGAATGCGTCTCATGGGAAACTACAAAAGGCCTGATACGTTGTGCCCATGAAAAATTATAACAGTGGCAGATTATATCAATGAAAATATCTTCATTTGAAAAAAGAGTGAAAAGAAGAATTGTCGGCAGAGAGCATCGCTTTTTTGCTGTTTGTTCACCCGGATTAAAAAAAATATGTGAAAATGAAATGCTTGCATCAGGATTTCCTGAAGATAATCTGAGGGTTATCCAGGGAGGTATTGAATTTAAAAGCAAACCTGAAACCTGTATGCAGTTCAATCTTCATTTAAGGAGTCCTTTAAAAATTTTAATGCGGATCAACCGGTTTAAGGCAACTTCTTTTAGAAAATTTGAAAAAACAATAGATACCGTTGACTGGGACCTCTATCTGCCGGAAAATGTTAATCTCAAATTTAATGTTACAAGTAAAAAATCAAGGTTATACCATTCCGATGCCATTGCACAGCGGTGTGAAAAAATTATTCTAAATCAATTAAGTTTGGGCAGCACTTTTACTTCATCTGCAAAAAATAAATCAAATCAAACGATTTATATCAGGGCTGATCATGATGATTTTACCATCTCTCTGGACAGCACAGGAGAGCTTTTATTTAAAAGAGGTATCAAAAAAAAGGTAGCCAAAGCACCTTTAAGAGAAAATATAGCCTTTGCCATGCTTTTTTGGACCCAATTTTCTAAAAACGATATATTAATTGATCCCATGTGCGGATCCGGCACGTTTTCCCTTGAAGCCGCCATGATAAAAGCCGATCTGCCGCCAGGATTCCTCAGATCCTTTGCATTTGAAAACTGGCCGGGATTCAGCCAAAAGACATATGCTTATCTGAAAAAACAGGCCAAAAAAAAAATGCTGCCATTTTTAGAAAAACAAATTTTTGCATCTGATATTGATGCAATGGCATTAACTGCACTGGAACAAAATATTTCAAACCATGATTTCAGCCATATCATAGAAGTAAGTAAAAAAGACTTTTTTTCCATCAATCCTTCCCTTATATCTCCCCAAAAAAGGGGAGTGGTGATGTTAAATCCGCCTTATGGGAAAAGACTCGGGGAAAAAACCAACACCCAATCCTTTTACCGTGAAATCGAAAAAAAGCTGGCAGCAGATTTTAAAGGGTGGCGTGTGGGTATCATTCTCCCGTCAAGAGCCTGCAAATCATATCTTGAGCTAAAACTTGAGTTAAAGCCTGTTTATCACGGGGGCCTCGATATCTTTGCCGGTATCGGTATGGTATGATGAAAAATTTCAAATATATCATTGGCTTGTCACTTCTATTTTTATTTTTTGCAAGTCATTGCCTGGCAATGGATACTATTGACAATCAAATTTATGCATCACTTTTCAAAAAGCATGTCATTAATAATAGAGTCCACTATGACGGATTCAAAAAAGATGAAAACCTGTTTGATGAGTATCTGGCTATTTTGAGCCACGCCGATGTCAAATCCCTCTCAGGAGATGACCTGTTCGCCTTTTATATCAACGTCGATAATGCCTTCACCATAAAACTTATATTGACAAAATATCCGGGCATTAATTCCATTAAAGAGATTGGCGGTTTTTTTTCCAATCCATGGAGCAAAAAATTTATTCTGCTGCGAGGGAGAACCGTATCTCTTGATCATATCGAGCATGATATCCTTCGACAGGCTGTTACGGAACTATATTTATTAAGATTGAGAGCCAATAAAATCAATAAGTTACAATTTTAAAAATGGGAAAAATCAACATTCTGTAACAACTTGTCGAGCGATCTTTATTCCGGCCTTTACCCACTGGCGAAGATCTAATCCCTTGAGCATTGCTTCGGTTGGATCTTTTCCAAATTTACCAGGAATTATACACCTGCTTGAATTGGGAAAATGTTTTTTCCAGAACTGATAGCATTGCTTTCCTCCTGCACCGTCAGTGTCCAAGGCAATTAAAATATACCTGACATGATTACGTAAAAAATCCATCAATATTGTATCTGGTCGGTTGGTCACAGAACCTAATGCGATTGGTGTTACATCTGCACCCAGCTCTTGATCAAGCAGTATTGCGTCCAAATCACTTTCAACAATAATTACATCAGTTCCCACATTTAGTGTATTATAAAAAGGAAGCATTTTAGATCCGGTAACATTTTGATATTTTGAATACTTTCCCGGATCTGGCCGACGGATACGTAAACGAAAGACCTGTCCACCCTGCACGTATGGAATTACAAGTCCACTGGGAAACCATAGCTTTTTAAAATTTCCTGTTTTGTCATCGATTTCATCAGGTAGCCCCCATTGAGATCTTTCTCGTTTGTAAAAATCTGGTAACAATCCCAGGTGGAATTTTTCAATAGTTTCATCAGTAAGGCACCTCTGAGAATGTAACCATGATCTACATCGCTGACCAATTTTACTAAAAAGAGTTTCCTGGGCAAACTTTATCAGCAGCGATGCTCTCTCTTGCCAGATATCAGGAGGGGGACTGATTTTTTTTGGTTGCCATTTTCTTTTTTGTCTGTTGATATCAGGTCTATACAGCCCTCCATTGTTATTGATTTTATGATCATTTCCTGAGTACCTGCATGCCTCATGAAAAGTCATACCCATAAAATCAATCAGGTATTGAAGGAGGTCGCCTTTTTTATCGCACTGCCGACACCAGTATCTGCCATTATCTTCCTGATTGGGCCATACACGAAATCGGTCACGGCCGCCACAGGAAGGACAGGGACAGGCATACTCACCGCCATTGGTTGAAGATACCTTTTTCAAGGGTATTCCATCCGATTGAAGTTGATCATATATATTCATCTTTCAGTCTCCTTTTTCAAGACCCCCCTAATCCCCTTCCAGTTTAATTGTCTGGATGCCTTGGTAATCAATGCTTTTGATGATGAAGGGGATTAGGGGGATGTTTATCCTTACTCAAAAATAGTAGTAGTAGTAGTAGTAGAGATATTAATCTTTTGCTTTTTTGAAATGTTTCTTATTTATTCCCTAATTTTCTCATTTTCTATTCTGTATTGAACTTGGTCTGAGTAGTTGAAATAATCAGACGTTTTTTTATTCGTCGTTTTGTTCCCCGTATCACCCGTCCCCCCTTAAATTTTCCAAAGTCCTTCTCCCTATTGGGTTCTCCCAAATGATAATGGTAACGGGGATTAAGGGTGATGATTTAGAAAGCTTTTTCATTCGAACTGAGGGCCTGTGAAAGGCCCCCAGTGTTTAATCAGATAGAAGTTTATGTACGATTACTTTTTTTGACCTGCCAGAGTAATGCATGATGTTTAAAACCGAGTCTCACGATATGATAACCTTCAGTTCCAAACCTGGTTCCGGCAAATTTGGACAGCATCTTACCAACTTTCTGCGTCAGATTTCCTGACCTTGTGCCAACACCCAAAACAGATTCTGGTAAAAACTCTACCAGTCGAGATTGACAAATCTCTTTGGCAGTAACCTCCCTGTTGCCAAAGTGCTCATGCCAGACTTGAAGGAATTGTTCATATTGATTGGATTCATCATCAGCGTCCTGATACAGAATTTCCAGATTATCCAAAAAATCTGTTAAACCTGCCTGGTGCAAAATCCCCCCGACAACCCGTGTCCATTCTTCAAAACTACCCATAGTAGGAGTCACTGCAACAGGCTGCCCGGCAACAAACCACGCACGCACCAAAGTTAATATTGCCGATAATAAAGAGGACCTGTTCTTTTTGACATGCGAAAGCAAGTTTGGATATTTAAAATCAGTCCTCTGCCAGGGCCTGGAGTTTTTCGGGTCCAGCTGGATTACATAGCACCTGCGTGAAATATCACCGCCCAGGCGAATATTATTCCCATTTATTATCCAAGTGATATTGTTGGGATACGATCTGATTTGAGATTTTCCCAATGTCCGGTCAGCCCATTCTGAAGTTGTTAGTGCTGAGGCAAACGCAGGGCTGTTAATAATTCGATCGACATTATCATAGACCCTGATCTGCTTGCCGGTAGTGTATGCTGAAGTGATCTGCCTACGAATTTCTCCTTCACTGCCAGGCATGGTTAAAGTTTGCGGCATCTTTCCTGTGGCGATCAGATGAATCATACTTGTCAGAAGCCCCTTCCCGGTACCTTTTTGTGTGCTTTCGACAAGAGCCAGCGGTACAATGCCATCTATTGAAGGTCTTACAATGGGAGTGATCATAAGACCAATGGCATTGCACAGGCTACTGTTATCCACAAAAGGAAAGTCCGTCAGTTTATCAATTAGTAAATCTACCGATTCCCTTACCTGATTTTC
>JAGLFI010000065.1 GCA_023144585.1 Desulfobacula sp.
CTTTTAAAAGCAGCGGCATCTCAAGTCTCATTGATATATTAACGATTGAGGCAAGTTCCTGGTCCAGGACATATTTTTTTGCACCCTGAAATTCATTATTGGTCTCTTTATACATACACAACCTCCATATTTGGTTCAGTGTTGAATTTATATTAAATATAGTGAATAATAATAATCACAAAACATTTTTTCACAAGTGCTTTTTTAAAGACCTTTAATAAATAACATATTACAAAAATGTAATTTAAAATTTTTACATGGAGTTCTAAAATATTGACACGGCAGGGACTTAGTGTTAAGGTTTTTATATTAGTTTAATAACACAGTGAAACTTATTCAAAGGTTTCAATAAAGTAAATAGGAGTTTGCTATGATTGGTGGGTTAGGAATGCCGGAACTGATAATTATTCTTGTAATTATCCTTATTATATTCGGCGCAGGGAAACTTCCTGAAATCGGTGCCGGCTTGGGTAAAGGGATTAGAAACTTCAAAAAAGGAGCCACAGACGCTAAGGTTGAGGACAAAAAAGACGAACCGGAAAAAATTGAAAAAGACTAAAAAAATAATTATTATAGCATTCATGGCAGCCGCCTTTGGATAAAAGTTCGGCTGCAGCAACTCTTCTTTATTATATCCTTACCTTTATAATGTTACAATTCATGCTGGCCATAATTTCCTCACCCCTTCACTAAATTACAAAAATGAATTTTATTTTATATAATTTATAACATTTTTGTGATAAATCTTTTAAATGCAGTATTTTTTCGCTTATATTTTTAGTACCAGTTAATGAATGCCGGACCAGGCCTGCTCTGGCACGCCCATTGCTTATACACAAACAGCTATGAATAAAACAGATACAGACATATTTATCAAAAAACGAGATACATTGATAAAGCAATTTCTTTGTGGGAACGAACCTGAGTTTCTCGAGAAACATACATCTGTCATCAATGAATATTTTTTCTCAATGTTTGAAAAAAGCAATACTGCAAGAAAAATGACGATTGCCGGGACCCCCTTTGCTGTCATCGCTCTGGGAGGATATGGAAGAAAAGAGCAGTGCATTCATTCTGATATTGATCTTTTAATCCTGTTTGAAAAAAACGTCCCTCCCGAAGTCGAAACATTTATACAAGAGCTGCTTTACCCCTTGTGGGATGCCCGATTTGAAGTCGGATATGCGGTGAGAGATACCAGCGAGTGCCTTGAGATGGCCTTTGAACGATTTGATATTTTCACCACCATGCTGGATGCCAGATTTATTTGTGGGGCTTCATTGATTTACACATCTTTTATGGAAAAATTCAGATCGGAATTGTCTGTCAAGCACCTGAAAGATACCCTGAACTATTGGTTTGAACATGGTGAAAAAAGACATTTTGACTTTGGGGACTCAACCTATCTTATTACTCCGAATTTAAAATCCGGATTCGGGGGTCTTCGGGATTACCATACGCTTTTGTGGTATGCAAAAATAAAATCCAACATTAAAACAAGAAGAGATCTGGAATACTATGGATTTCTATCACACTTTGAATATTTGACTCTGGAAGAATCGTTAAATGATATTTGGAAAATTCGAAATTTTCTGCATTCCATCACAAAAAGGAAATGCGACACCCTTCATTTTGAATACCAGACTGAATTAGCCGGTCTTTTAGGATATCAATCAAACAATGGACCCCCGGATGTTGAGCATTTTTTAGGTAATCTTTACACCCGGATGGATTTTTTAAAACAAATCAACCAGATCACTTTTGAAGATATTATTGCCGGCTGCCGCGCTAAAAAAGGAATTGCACAAACCCGCCCCACAAAAACAGATGGTCTGGTGATCAGAAAAGGAAGACTCAATTTTACCAACACCGTGGCTGTCATGCAAAAGCCCGATCTTTTACTAAAAATTTTTCTTGAGAGCGGACATAGAAAAATCTCTTTATCCATTGAATCCAGAAGAATTGTCAGTGAATTTTTACATCTTGTGGATGATGAAATCAAAAAAAATGATGCCTGCATTAAAATATTTAAAAAAATCCTTTCCCTGTCTTACTGGGAATTCAATGTTCTGAATGTCATGCTGGCAACAGGTATCCTGGAAAAATTTATCCCGGAATTTTCTGCCCTTGTGAACAAAATTCAGTATAACCATTATCATCTGTTTCCCGTGGACAAACACTCCATTCGATGCGTCCAGATCATCAACAGTTTTAAAGAACCCGGCGAGTCGCTCACGGACACACTTTATCATAGTGTATTCAAGCAGATAAGAAATAAAAATACCCTGCTTTTTTGCGCCCTGCTCCATGATATCGGCAAATCAAACCCTGCAAAAGAACACTCAAAAACAGGTGCAAAAATAGCGAAACCCATCTTAAAACGATTTGGATTCGATTCGACACAAATCAAAGATGCTATGTTTTTAATTGAAAACCACCTGGTTCTAGTAAAAACGGCAACCCGAAGAGATATCTGGGATGAAGAAACCGCTGTATATATGGCCAATAAAATTGGAAAAATCAGATTGTTAAGAATGCTCTATCTGCTGACTGTAGCAGACTCCAAGGCCACCGGACCCAAAGCCTGGAACGAATGGACCCAAAATCTTTTAAAAGATCTATTTCTAAAAACAATGAGCATTCTCAAAAAAGGAGAACTGGTATCAAAAAAAATCCGGAGGCTCATCGACAAAAAGAAAAAGGATGTCCTCGTATTGCTAAAAGAAAAGTGGCATGAGGATGAAATCAATCAACAGCTTGAATCCATGTCCCAAAGATACCTTGCCTATGTTCCCGTACAAAATGTTGTTGACCATATCAACCTTTACAGGAATCTCGGCACTCAGGACTTTATCTGGCAAATCTCAAAAGAAAGCGACTCAGGCATACGCACTGTATCCATTTGCGGGAAAGACAAACCCGGGCTTTATTCAAAGATCGCAGGCGTTTTCTTTCTGAACGGCCTGGATATTGTTGCTTCCCAGGCCTATTCTCTCGGCGAAGAACATGTGCTGGATATTTTTAAGATCAATCCACCCAAAGACATAATCTTTGAAAATGAAAAATGGGAAAAGGCAAAAACCGATCTGATTCATGCCATCAGCAACGACGATTTTCTGAATAACGCCTTGGATAAAATACCCCGAATAATCCGGGTATCCTCGGGTAAAATCCCTGAGCCCAACATCATCCGGATCGACAATGAAACATCCAGCTTTTTTACCATCATTGAAGTATTTACCTATGATTTTCCCGGACTTTTATTTTCCATTACCAATGCATTGTACAGAAATCATACAAATGTCAACGTGGCTATGGTCGCCACAAAGGTGGACCAGGTAGTGGATATTTTTTATATCAGAAGCATTGAAAATGATGCAAAAATTGAAAATGAACATAAACTGGTGCAAATAAAAAATGCAATTTTAAAAAGCTTTCCACAAATAACTGCAAAGGAGATGAATAATGAAAAAAATTGAGGCCATCATAAAACCATTTAAATTGGATGATGTAAAAGAAGCCTTAAGTGAACTTGGGATCTATGGAATGACGGTGACCGAAGTTAACGGGTATGGCCGGCAAAAGGGACATAAAGAAATATACAGAGGCGCAGAATATGTTGTGGACTTTGTACCCAAAATCAAAATTGAAATCGTTGTCAGTGATGAAAGAGCTGACGAAACAATTAAAACTGTCAGAAATGCCGCCAACAGCGGAAAAATCGGTGATGGAAAGATTTTTGTAACAGCTGTTGAACAGGTCATCCGGGTAAGAACCGGAGAAACGGGAATAGAAGCACTTTAACATAGTACTACACTTAATAAGAAAGGAATTATAATGACACCCAAAGATGTAATTGCAATGGTAAAAGAGAATGATATAAAAGTTGTTGATCTCCGATACATGGACTTTATCGGCACATGGCAGCATTTTAGTGTCCCTGTCTGCGAGTTCACAGAATCTGCATTTGAAGACGGATTTGGATTTGACGGATCAAGCATGAGAGCATGGCAGAACATTGATAACTCTGATATGATCGTTATCCCTGAAGCCGGAACCGCTAAAATAGATCCCTTTTTCAAAGTTCCGACCCTGGCCATCATCGGAAACATCCATGATCCCATTACTCAGGAAGCTTACAGCCGTGACCCAAGAGGGATTGCCAAAAAAGTTGAACAATACATAAAAAGCACTGGTTTTGGTGATACCATCTATGTTGGTCCTGAACCTGAATTTTTTATCTTCAGTAACATCCGGTATGCTTCAGAACCCCATGCATCTTTCTATGAGATTGATTCTCCCGAAGCCCATTGGAACACCGGTAGTGATGAAATACCCAACCTGGGATACAAAATCCGGGCCAAACACGGATATTTCCCGCTTCCTCCTGCGGACAAATACCAGGACATGAGAACTGAAATGATGCTGACCTTAGAAGACCTGGGAATTGTCATGGAATGCCAGCATCATGAAGTGGCCTCTGCCGGTCAGTCTGAAATCGATCTTCGATTTGATACCCTGTTAAAAATGGGTGACAGCCTTGCATGGTTCAAATATGTCCTTAAGAATGTTGCTGTCAAGTATAATCATACCGTAACATTCATGCCCAAACCATTATATGGCGACAATGGAACCGGCATGCATACCCATATGAGTTTCTGGAAAGATGGAACCCCACTATTTGCCGGTAACAAATATGCCGGCATGTCACAAGATGCTCTTTACGCCATCGGCGGTATCATGAAGCATTGCAAAGCCCTTTGCGCCATTACAAACCCCACTACCAACTCATACAAGAGACTGGTTCCGGGTTTTGAAGCGCCCATTAACCTTGCATATTCCAGCAGAAACAGAAGTGCTGCCATCCGTTTACCCATGTATTCGGACTCTCCCAAAGCAAAACGGATTGAATTTCGAACCCCTGACCCCTCATGCAACGGATATATGGCCTTTTCCGCCATCGCAATGGCCATGATTGACGGCATCCAGAACAAAATTGATCCGGGTGATCCAATGGATAAAAACATTTATGATCTTCCACCCGAAGAGCTTGCTGAAATGGAATCCGCACCTGGTTCTCTGGAAGAAGCGTTAAGTGCCCTGAAAGAAGACCATGATTTCCTGCTGAAAGGCGATGTGTTTACCAAAGATGTCATTGAATACTGGATTGACTATAAAATGAAGAATGAAGTCAAACCGGTTATCAGTCGTCCTCATCCCCATGAATTTTATCTCTATTATGACATATAATTTTTTAAAAAAGATTTAAACCAGACAAACACCCGGCCACATCAGTTGACCGGGTGTTTGCACATGAAAAATTCTCAAATCTGCTCTATCATATTTTTTTAATGCAATCTAAAAAGAAATAGGATATAAGAAGAAAAATTGTAAGCGTATAATTATTTTTTATAATTTTACTATATCCGGCATACGGTTAAAAAAACATAAAGGAAGCAGACAAAAAAACCATGAGAATGACGATGCCATCATTACACACAAAACTGATCACCTTTTTTATTTTCATCTCCTTTTTAATCCTGTCCTCCCCTTTGTCAGGGCAGGAAATAAAGAAAGGCAATGAATTTGACAAATTAATCCAGCAGCTTATCCATGATGGGTTTGAAAAAGAAAAAATAGAGCTGTTATTTTCCAGCGAAAATGTATTTTTTAATCCCGCAGGTGTCTCCCGATTTTTTATTCATACTGAGTCAAGCCTTAACTACGATCAATTTACATCAAAAAAATCCATTAACAATGCATTGAAATATTTAGACGAGCATAAAAATGCACTGGATCAGGCACAAAAGATATACGGCGTTGATAAAACAATCATCACTGCAATTTTGCTTGTTGAAACACGGCTTGGCACATACCTTGGAAAACGAACCGTTATTAACACCCTTTTCACCATGGCAGCTTTAACAGATGAAACATTGAGAGAAAGGATCTGGAATTCCATCCCTGATAAGAAAAAGCCAAAAAAAGAGGTTTTTATAAAAAAGGTTGAGAAACGATCAAAATGGGGATATGAAGAACTCAAAGCACTCATCAAATATACAGAACAGGAAGGGATGGCCCCTGAGGGCATCAAAGGTTCATATGCCGGAGCCATGGGAATTCCCCAATTTATGCCCTCCAATGCCATCAGGCTTGCCAAAGATGGAAACAATGATGGCAGAATTGATCTTTTTACCCATGCCGACGCCATTTTCAGCGTGGCAAACTACCTGAAACATCACGGTTGGAAACCAGGAATTGCAAGACAAAAGCAGCACGAGGTCTTATTCAGATACAATCACAGCAACTACTATGTGGACATACTTTTAAAAATTTCAGACAAGTTAAAAGGATAAATAATTCATTAATGGACCAGACTGTTTTATATATCCTGCTTATTTTTGCCATATCTTTAGGCCTGACCATGCTGGCCTTAATCGATATTATTCTAAAGGATTTCGGGTCAATAAAGGCAAAATTCATCTGGCACTTTATTGCCATCATTCCCATCATTGGCTGGCTGGTATATCTTATCTTTGGCTTCAAAAAAGGCCAAAGAAAGACGTCTGCATAAAGCCGCAATTTGATTTGACAACATATCCGCTTTGATATAAGTATAGATACTTTTTATGGTCCCATCGTCTAGCGGTTAGGACGCTGGCCTCTCACGCCGGAAACCGGGG
>JAGLFI010000066.1 GCA_023144585.1 Desulfobacula sp.
GCTGCAAGTGCCACATCCGATTCATTAATGGTACCCGTACCTGAATGAACAATTTTAATATCCACTTCTTCTTTAGCCAGGTCATTTAATGAATCATTCAGGGCTTCAATGGAACCATGGACATCTGCTTTAACAATAAGCCTAAGCTCCTTAATTTCAGCAGCCCCAAGGTTCTCAAACATTTTTTCAAGATTGGCCCGGCTTTTCATGGCCAGCTCTTTTGCCCTTTGTTTGTGCATCCTGTGACCGGCAATCTGTTTTGCATCCTTATCAGTAGTAACAGCAATAAATTCATCACCGGCATTGGGTATACCATGTAAACCAACTATTTCAACGGGTGTACTCGGGCCTGCCTCACTAATCCTGTTTCCCCCATCATCTATCATCGCCCTGATTCGACCGGAGTGAAGCCCGCAGACAACGGAATCTCCATCCCTCAAGGTTCCCTGTTTTACAAGAACAGTTGCCACCGCACCACGCCCGGTATCAAGCCTTGATTCAACCACATAACCATTTGCCTTTTTATCCGAATTTGCCTTGAGTTCCAGAACCTCGGATTGTAATGAAATCATTTCAAGGAGTTCCTCTACACCCTCTCCGGTCTTTGCAGAGACTTTAACAAAAATAACATCCCCGCCCCAATCTTCTGCAAGCAGATCAAATTCTGAAAGCTCTCTCATGATTCTGTCAGGGTCAGCCCCTTCCTTGTCCATTTTATTAACAGCAACCACAACCGGCACACCCGCAGCCTTTGAATGGTTAATCGCCTCTATGGTCTGGGGCATCACACCGTCATCTGCTGCAACAACAAGAATAACGATATCTGTAATCTGGGCGCCTCTGGATCTCATTGCAGTAAACGCAGCATGACCCGGGGTATCAAGAAATGTAACCTGTCCGCCGGTGGCTGTTTTGACATTATAGGCACCAATATGCTGGGTAATACCACCGGCTTCACCACTGGTAATCTTGGATTGCCTGATCACATCCAAAAGCGACGTCTTCCCATGGTCAACATGGCCCATGATGGTGACAACCGGTGCTCTTCCGACCATTTTATCTTCATCATCATCGCCATTTGCAATATTCAGCAGGGTATCTTCTTCAAAAGATGCTTTTTCCACCTCAAAGTCGAATTCAGTTGCAACCAGCACAGCCGTATCAAAATCAATGGTCTGATTCACTGTTGCCATAACCCCCATGGTCATCAATTTGGCAATCATCTCATTGGCTTTAATACCCATACGTTTTGCAAGTTCGGAAAGTTCAATGGCCTCATCAATTTTAATGCGCCTTTTAATTGCTTTTGGTGTCGTAATCTCGGTTTTCTGAAAATTTCCCTTTTTCCCTCTTGTATCCCTTCTGCCTCTACCGCGTTTTTTTCTGCCGCGGCCACCCTTGTATAAGGCATCCCCTTCAATCACGGATTTTCTCTTACGCTGTTTTCTTTTCCCGGCGGGCTTGGCATCGCTATATCCGGGTTTTCTTTTTTCTTTCTTACGTTTTGCTGTATCTATTTCTTCCGACACGGGAGCATCAACCACGGGAGCACCCTTTTTAGGAATTGCAGGAGAAAAAGATGATACCCGTTCTTTCTTTTTAAACGGTTTTTTCTTTGCAGTCTCCTTGGGGCCGGTTTTCATACCAGGTCTTTTTCTATCCTCACCAGGCTTAGATCTTTTTAAGTTTTTAAGTACGGAAGGATCAGCTATTTTCACAATCTTTGCAGGAGCCGATTTTTTCTTTTTCTTTTTCTTTTTGACCTTTTTCTCTTCCTCTTTGGTAACGGTTGACTCAGTTTCCTTTACGACCGTCTCTTTTTCTTCTTTTTCAACAATAGGTTCTTTGAGTTCGGATTCTTTTTTCTTCACAGAAGAAATATCTTTTTTTTCAACATCAGATTTTGACTTTTTCTTATCTGGTTCAATCTTTACCGGCTGGCCTTGTTCCTTTGGTTCCTCTGACTCTTCAGATTCTATGGGTTTAATGATCCTGGCAGGTTTACCCTTTTTCTTTTTGCTCTTTAATTTTGGTTTAGATTTTTTAGGTGCAGGCTCTGGTTCCTCAGGATCTTCTTTATCCGCCTTTTGCTCAATATCTGATGGCGTTACTTTTACCTCTTCCTCTACAACAGGTGCTTTCTTTTTAAGCACAACTATCTGTTCCGGTTTTTCATCCACCTTCTTTGTTGTCTCTTCCTCAATTTCCGGTTCAACTATTTCTTTTGGTTCTTCAGGTTCTTCAACTTTCTGTCTGCGCCTGCGGATAACGGATGGTTTTATTTTAACATCCGTTTTCTTTTTATTTTTTCCCAAAAGGCTCTTTTTAATTGCGCTGACAGCACTATTCTCCAGAGAACTCATATGGCTTTTAACTTCAATCTTCAACTCTTTCATTTTATTAAGAAGCGCTCTATTCGTCATGTTCAGATCTTTAGCCAACTCATATACTCTGACCTTCACCATTTATTGCCCCCAAGTAATACTCTTTTTTATATTCTTTTTTCGCCTGCTGCCCGTTATTTATATAACCTGAAGGTCACACGCAACCTGAAGATCACACGCAACCTTAACTATCTTCACCTTCTTGAACATCTTCACCATCTTCCTGATCTTGATTTTGGTCTTGATCTTTCTCTTGATCCAGGCGTTCCTGTCTTAATTCCTCTTCCAGGATAATTTTTGCTTCTTCAATCATTTCTTCAGCTTTTAATTCACTAAAATTAGCGATTGAAACAACATCTTCGATGATGGCTTCAGATATATCCACAAGAGAAGAATATCCACCTTTGAAAAGCACCTCTGCTTTAGCCAGCCCCACCCCTTTAAGTTTCATCAGGCTGTCATATCCGGCTTTCACTTCCCGGCTGTAGTCCTCTTCACTTGTTACCTCTAAGTGCCAGCCGGTAATCTCACAGGCAAGAGAAACATTTTGCCCTCCCTTGCCAATGGCAATGGAAAGATATTCATCGTTCACAATGACTTCCATGGATTGATTATCTTCATCAATGATCACCCTGGCAATCTCGGCAGGTGACAGAGCGTTACAGACAAATCTTGCTATATCCGGACTCCATTGAACAATATCAATTTTCTCACCCCGAAGCTCCTGAACAATATTCTGAACCCGGTTCCCTTTCATTCCCACACAAGCACCCACGGGATCTACATCTGAGTCCATGGAAGATACTGCAATTTTAGCCCTGATACCGGGAGCCCTTGCAGCACCGCGCAGGGTTACAATCCCTTCGGCCACCTCGGGGACTTCAGTTTTAAACAATTCGACTAAAAATTGTGGATGCGTTCTGGATAAAATAATCTGTGCACTCTTTGATTCTTCTAATACATCCAGAACATATGCTCGAATTCTGTCACCGCGCTTGTAATTTTCTCTTGGCATCTGATCCCGGGGCCTTAAAACAGCCTCTGCCTGTCCCAGATTAGCAATAATACTGCCCCTGTCAAAGCGTTGAACAATTCCATTAATAATTTTACCTTTTTTATGAATAAAAGTCTCATAGATAGCGTTTCTTTCCGCTTCCCTCATCTTTTGAATAATAACCTGCTTGGCTGACTGGGCGGCAATTCGACCGAATGCTTCTGTATCGATCCTTATACCCAGACTGTCTCCAATCTCACACTCAGGATCATATTCATATCCTTCTTCAAGGGTCAGCTCGCTGTCGGAATACTCAACTTCTTCTACAACCTCTTTAAAATGGAAAACCTCAACATCACCACTCTTCTCATTGTAGTGAACCTCAATATCAGCTCTGGGTCCGATTTTCTTTCTGGCCGCGGAAATAATAGCCTCTTTAAGGGTATTAATAAGAACCTCCGGTTCAATGCCCTTTTCACGACTCACCTGATCAATAACCCTTTTAATATCTGTGATAAACATGACTTACGCGTTCTCCATATTACTGACCTGCAAACATTGCTTTGCTGATCACATGGTCTGATATTTCAACCCTCTTCCCATCAACAGCAATCACAACAGAATCATCATTAATTATCTCAAGAATCCCCGTAAACTTTTTTTGATTCTCAATTAATTCATTTGTCTTAATTTTTACTCTCTCACCCTTGAAACGATGAAAATCTTCTTTTTTATTTAACGGCCGGTTTGGCCCGGGAGAAGAAACCTCAAGCCGATAACTGCCGATATTCTCTATATGAACATCAATTAAATCTCCAAGTTGCCGACTGATATAAACACAATCATCTAATCTAATACCGCCGGGCTTATCCAAAAAAAGGCGAACAATATTTTCCCCATCACTATTGACCATATCCAAATGAACAAGCTCAAAGTTTTCAGCCTGACACAATGGCTGTGCAACTTCTTTAATTTTCTCAATTAACATGCTGTTATCTTGCTTCAACCTGCCACCCATAATACAGCCTGCATACTACCTTTCTTTTACATCCTTAAATACAAAAACGGGCAGATGCCCGTTCCTAATACAAAAAATCCTCACCAAATAAAATCAATGGCTCAAATCATATCTTAATCCCCAATAAATGGAATAATCTGCCATCCTTCCATTTAAAATGGAGCGGGCAACGAGACTCGAACTCGCGACATCAAGCTTGGGAAGCTTGCACTCTACCAGCTGAGTTATGCCCGCATTAACGGAATAACATACCAACACCTATCAAGTTTGTCAATAACACTTTTAGCCTCAATTATTAGCGGCTGTCTTCTCAGTTATTCCGGCAAATCTGCATTAAATTGATTAATAATAGCTTTTGAAATATTTACATGCAGTTTTTTGATATTTTTTTCTTTCAAGGTTTTGCTTGCCGATCTGTAAACCACCCGGAAAGACAATGACTTTTTATCTTCAGACAACGGCTGACCGTCAAACACATCAAAAAGAAAAACAGTTTCAATTAATGATTCTTTTTTTGAAATAAGTTCAATCTGTTTCAAGATTGCCCCAACCGTCACGGTTCTGTCCACGATAATAGTAATATCCCTTGAAATGGAAGGAAATTTTGGCAGCGGCTCAGCTGTAACTGCTTTGGGAAGCAGGTCCTGTATGGCATTAAAATTTAAATCAAAAACAAATGCCTCCTGCTTTAACCCATAATTTTTTAAAATCTTATCATCAATTTTTCCAAGAGTACCCAAAAGGGTATCACCGAATTTGATAACGGCTGCATATCCGTCCTTGTAATAAGGACAGGATTTATCTTCAATTTTTTCAAAGTCAGTGTTTTCAATCATGAGTACTTCAAAAAATCCCTCAATTGCACCTTTCAAATCAAAAAAATCAACTTTAGTCTTTTTTGAATACCAGGAAGAATCCGTCCGGTTGCCAGTGATCAGGCCCGCAATCATTTCCTTTTCTTCAGGCAAAGCTCCCTTTTGTGTGGCAAAGAAAATCTTGCCGATTTCAAAAAATTTCAGCGTATCTGCCTGCTGGGAAATATTTTTTTTCATTGTCTCAAGAAGCCCTGGGATCAAAGAGCTCCTTAAAACCGACATCTGATCTGAAATCGGATTTAAAAGCGTTTCAACCTGTCGCCTTTTATCATTATCCAACAGATTTAACCGATCACATGAATTTTCATTAATAAAATTATAATTGATGATCTCACAAAAGGAAAATCCCGTCATTATCTGCCGGATCTTTTCCCTGAGAACGATTTTTTGATCCAACAGCCTGCCTTTTGCAGGAACCAGAGGATAACTTGTTTTGATATTGTTATATCCCCAAAGCCTTGCTACTTCTTCAGAAAGGTCTTCAGGCCTTGTAACATCCACCCTGAAAGATGGCACACCCACTCTCAGTCGGGTGCCATTTGTTTTCTCAACTTCAAATTCCACTGATTCAAGGATCTCTTTGATTGCATCTGCATCTAAATCCGTACCCAATCGGGTATTCAAGGCATGAGTATTCAAATCAATTTTACGGGGAACCGCATTATTCGGATATTCATCAATAATATCTCCGGCAATAGTTGCATCACAAATTTGAGCCATCAGGGCAATTGCCCTGTTTAATGCTTTGACCGTGCCTTCCGGGTCAACTCCACGTTCAAACCTGTGTGACGCATCGGTTGCAATACCGGTTTTCTTTGCAGTTTTTCTAATAGATATTGGATTAAAATACGCGCTTTCGATAAGCACTCTGGTTGTGGAATCTGAAATCTCAGAATTTTCACCCCCCATCACCCCGGCAAGGGCCACAGGTCTGTCTCCATCACAAATCATGAGCATATCAGATTCAAGTGTATGATCTTTACTGTCAAGAGTGGTAAAATTCGTATCACTGCCTGCTCTTCTGATGATAATTCTACTCTTTGCAACCTCATCAAAATCAAAGGCATGAAGGGGCTGACCCATCTCCATCATGACAAAGTTTGTAATATCAACCACATTATTAATAGGAGTAAGACCTATGGATTCAAGTCTTTCCTGAAGCCAGAAAGGAGAGGGTCCAACTTTAACATCAAATAAGAGTCCAGCTGAATATCTTGGGCAAAGATCAGGATCAATGATTTGAACTTTTGCATAATCATGGATGG
>JAGLFI010000067.1 GCA_023144585.1 Desulfobacula sp.
AATGCTTTCTCAAGTTCTTCCATTGAAAGATCTATCAATGTTTCCTTGTTCAAAGTTGAAATTTTCAGGTGATCATGCAGATCTGTTACCATACCAATGCAACTTACGGCCATCCCTTTGAACAATTTTTCAAAATTCGCTCTGTTTTCTGCCGGGATCGTAACAATGAATCTACCTGCCGATTCTGAAAATAATATAGTTTCGTTTAAAAGCTCGCCACGGCTCTTATCCATTGGAAGATCGGACAAATCGACTTCAAGACCCAAGCCTCCTGCCATTGCCATATAAGACAGATGAATACCAAGGCCTCCCCTTGCAACCGCATGGCAGGAGGCCACAAGTTCCTTTTCAATGGCTGTCCCAAGTGTCTTATACACCACTTTAAATTTATCAAATTCAACATGGGGAACATTTAAGCCTGTCTTATCAAATGCCTCATAATATTCTGAAGCCCCAAGTTCATTGGCGGTTGACCCCAGCACATAAACAAGGTCGCCTGAAATTTTTGGGTCCATGGACACACATTTAGAAACATCATCAATAATAGATGTGGCTGAGAACTGAATAGTTTCCATGGCAGAGACTTTAACCCGTTCACCAAATTCACCCACAAGATGACCGTCTACATACATACTGTCCTTACCCGATAACAGAGGAATTTCGTATTTTTCGCAGGTCTCTTTCAAAGCCCGGCATGCACGGACAAGCTGGGCTGCTTTAAATGTTCCATCCGGATTTTTCTTTAAATCAAATTGTATGTTTGGCCAGCAAAAATTATCTAACCCGCCGATATGAGTCAAATTGCCACCCACAGCCATCACCCTTCTGACAGCTTCATCAATGGTGCATGTCATCATATGATAGGCATCTATCTTTGAGTACCATGGCAAAAGACTTTGTGAAAAAGCAAAACCCTTTTGGGCTGTAATAACCGGTCGTGTCACAGAGGCATCAGACGGAATATTATGCTTAACACCTACCAGGGGTTTTATCACGGAACCGCCCTGAACTTCGTGATCATACTGTCGAAAAATCCATTCTTTGGAAGATAGATTAGGCCGTTCAAGCAGCTTAAGCAATACTTTATTAAAATCAGATGGAGAACTGATAACCGGTTCTGTCAAGCCGCGCGTTTCAGGTGAAAGCCAGATTGCATCAAACTCCCAGGAGGGAAATCCTTTGTCTAAAAGATCCATATCCACATAGGCACAGGTTTCATCCTTATATTTGATATGCAGCTTGCCTGTATCTGTATATTCTCCTATCACTGTGCTTTCAACCTCATGCTCTGCCGAGAGTTCCATAAATCGGTCTAAATTTTCAGGTTTAACAGCAATGGTCATGCGTTCCTGGGATTCTGAAATCCAGATCTCCCACATATCAAGCCCTTCATATTTTAACGGCACTTTATCCAGCCAGACCACACACCCGTTAGAAATCATGGCTGATTCACCAATGGATGAAGACAATCCGCCGCCGCCATTATCCGTAATAAACGGAATCAAGCCTTCATCACGACAAATTAAGAGAAAGTCATGCATTTTTTTCTGGGTATAAGGATCACCGATCTGAACATGTCCTGCAGGCGTATTTTCCGAATAACTTTCCGAAGAGGCTGTCACACCATGAATTCCATCTTTTCCAACCCGCCCGCCGCTCATGACAATCAGTTCCCCGGGGGATGTTTTCTTTTCATGGCTGGGTTTGCCTGCAACCCTGGTTGGCATAATCCCCAATGCCGTCACAAACACAAGACTTTTGCCCATGTATCCCGGGTGAAACAATATCTGGCCAAAAGTAGTGGGAACACCGCTTTTATTCCCCCCATCCTTTACACCTTCTATTACACCGTCAAGAAGACGCCTGGGATGAAGCGGCGGTTTTAACGGGCCATTATAGTTTATATCTCCCACACAATATCCGAAACTGCCCATGAACAGTTTTGATCCAAGTCCCGTTCCCATGGGATCGCGGTAAACCCCTACAATACCGGTTATTGCACCACCATAGGCTTCCATATTGGAGGGTGAGTTATGGGTTTCGCTCGTAACTACATAATTATTTTCATCATCAAACCTGCCAACCCCTGCATTGTCCCACAATACTGAGATCACCCACTCTCTTTTATCTTTAAGCTTTAAGGTTGGTTCCTGGATATAGGTTTTAAACAGACTGTTTTCAATACACTCTTCATTATTAGCTGCATCCTTGTACCTGAAAATTCCCTGAAAGGTATTATGGTTGCAGTGATCACTTCTGGCCTGGGAAATATATTCCAGTTCCAGATCAGTCGGTTCACAAAGACCCACTTTTTTTCTGGATTCCATTACCTTTGGATCTAGAAAATACTCACGAATCACCGGGATATCCCTTGGATTCAATGCAAGGTTTCTTACATCTGAAATTTTTGCAAGTTGTTCATCCGATTCAATATTGATGACTTCAAAACAGGGAGTATGATCAAGAATAACCTTGGCAGGTTTAACATCCGCTCCGATATCCTTATTCCATTCATCAATTGAAAAAACTTTAAATTGCTGAATAATGCTGTTGGATAAAAGCTCGGAAGCCAGTTTTTCCACATCTTTGCGAACAAGCGCATCGCCTTTCAAACAATACCGCTTTGATGTATATATGCCCTCATCAGGTCCAAAAATTTTTCCTAAATGATCTGTAACAACTTCCATTGCCGTTGCACCGAGATTATCTTTGACCCCTGGTCTGTATCCAACCCAGATACACCAGTGAAAGCCAACATCCATGGGTTTTAAACTTGAAATCTGGGTCACAGGGTTGGTGAAAATCTCATTTTTTACCTTTTCAAGCTGTTGTTGATCAAGATCTGATTCAATGGTCACGATACTGATACATCGTGCTTCCTGAATCTTAATCCCAAAATAGGAATCCGCTTTTTTTATCAAAGAAATGCCTTCGGCATCTCTCAGCTCTTTTTTAAGAGCAATCTCAATACATGAAATCATATTATCTGCTCCATATCATCCACCATTGATAAACATTCTTACAATGTCATTGTAAAAAACAAAAACCATTAAAGCTACAAGCATTGCTGCACCAAATTGAACCAATTTCTCACGCAGTTTGTCACCCACGGCTTTTCCCCTGACAGCTTCAATGCCAAAAAATAACAGATGGCCGCCATCTAACACCGGAATTGGGAAAAGGTTGATGATCCCAAGGTTTACAGAAAGCAGCGCAATAAACCAGGCGAAACTCATCATTCCTGCTTTTGCCTGTTCACCGGCCATTTGGGCAATCATCAAAGGGCCGCCCAGGTTGTCTGCCGAGACACTTCCGGTGATCATTTTCCAAACAGAGAGTATGGTTAATTTTACAAGCCCGTAAGTATCCTTTACTGAACGCCACAGGGCAGCAAAAGGGTTAAGGCTTTTGTGAAAAGACTCCCCGGTGCCAACGATACCAATGACATATTTTTCAATTTCCTCGCCAAACAGATTTTTGGCAGGTCTCAGGACAGGGGAGAGAACGATTCCTTTTAGTCCTGTGCCCCTCTCTACAATAATTTCCAATTGTTCACCCTTACCTGTACTGATAATCCGGGCAATATCTTCAAATGATTCAATTTTGCTCTGGTTAATTTCTTTGATCACATCCCCCGGCTTTATTCCGGCTGCTAAGGCAGGTGTATCATCCATAACTTTACCCACAACCGGTTTAGCCAGGTAAATTCCTGAAAACTGATAAAGGACATAAAAAATAAGAATGGCCAGTAAAAAATTAAAGACAGGACCTGCTGCAACAACAATACTTTTTTGCAACAATGATTTATGGGTAAAAGAAGCCTGGACATCTTTGGGATCAATGGTCGTTCCCGGTTCTTCTCCCACCATTTTAACATACCCGCCAAGGGGTATGGCAGACAGGCAATACTGAGTGCGGCCTACTCTTTTTTTTAAAATTTTCGGGCCAAAGCCCAGGGAAAACACTTCAACACCCACGCCGCATAATCTTGCCGCAATAAAATGTCCAAATTCATGAATGAAAACAAGAATACCAATAACAATTATGAATGCAATAGCAGAATGCCCCATAAGACCTCACTTTTATATCTTTTTTATATTTGGGATTGAACTATATCACGTGCCCAATCATCCGCTTCAATAATACCTGAAAGATCGGGATTGTCAATCCGTGAATGAAGTTCCATTGTTCTGGAAATTAGTCTGAAAATGTCTGAAAACCCGATGCGTTTTTCAAGAAATGCCTTAACTGCCTCCTCATTGGCGGCATTCATGACAGCCGGAAGTGTCCCTTTTTGCTTACAAGCCTCAAATGCAAATAAAAGAGAGGGAAACTTTTGAGTATCCGGTTTTTCAAATGTCAGGGAATGCAGGGCTGTAAAATCGGGAAAATCCATTTGCAGATCAATTCTATCAGGTTCTGACAGGGCATAGGCGATAGCCCCTTTCATATCAGGCTGTCCCATTTGTGCCATAATACTGCCGTCTTTATACCCTACCATGGAATGTACAATACTCTGGGGATGGATGAGCACCTCAATTTCTTCATGGGTGACATCAAACAAATGAACCGCTTCGATGATCTCAAGACCTTTATTCATCAAAGTGGCTGAATCTATCGTGATTTTATGCCCCATATTCCATGTAGGATGGTTAAGGGCATCTTTTAAGGTAATATCCTTGAAACCATTAAAAGGCATTTCTCTAAAAGGACCGCCTGAAGCCGTTAAAAATATTGTTTTTAAATCTTTTTTTTGATTTCCCTTAAGACATTGAAAAATAGCACTGTGCTCACTGTCAACCGGCAGGATTGAAACGCCATTTTCCACTGCTTTGGCCATGATTATTTCACCGGCCATGACCAGGGTCTCCTTATTGGCAAGGGCAATCTGTTTCTTTGCCTCAATGGCGCAAAGGGCTGGTTTTAGCCCGGCTGCACCCACCATGGCCAAAAGAACAATATCTGAATCTTTATAAGAAGCTGCTTCATTAAAGCCTGCCTCACCAAACAAAATTTCAGGCCTGTGTGTTCCTTCTAAAATTCGGGAGAGTTCCAGGGCTTTTTCTTCATCAAACACTGCAACCAGTTCGGGTTTAAATTCAACAATCTGTTTAGAAAAACATTCTATATTGTTTGCGGCTGTCAATGCCTTTACCTGGAAAAGACCAGGATGCATCCTGACGATATCCAAAGCACTGGTACCGATGGAGCCTGTTGAACCCAAAATTGATAATCGTTTCATAGAACAAACACCCGATACACATACAAAACCGGAATAGCTAAAAGTAAGCCGTCTATTCGATCGAGCATCCCGCCGTGCCCCGGGAGAATCCGACCTGAATCTTTAATGTTTGAAGACCTTTTTAAGGCAGATTCAAACAAATCTCCAATTTGCCCGGCAACAGCAAGCATGAAAGATGCCGGTATGATAAGAAAAGACAATGACAGATCATTAAAAAAAATCTGACAAAAAATGAATCCAACTACCATGGCAGTCGTTACACCACCCAATGATCCTTCTATGGTTTTATTGGGACTTATGTTAGGAAAAAACGCCCTTTTCCCAAAAAATGTTCCTGTATAAAATGCACCGGTGTCATTCGCGAAAATACCAATCAGCAACCAGATAATCCAAAACGTTCCTTCATCAAGCTCTCTAATAAAAATCAACAGGGATAAAGGAACAGGGATATAAACAACGCCTAAAACCTGTTTTGAGATAATATCAAATACAGCATGATTTCCCGCAAACCGGGACAGCACAAAAATGGATAGGGCCAAAAGGTTCATAGCAATAATTAAAAACAAAACCTCCCATGATCCCAGGCAGGCACTGATAATAAGTGTCATTGAAACTATATAGGAGATGATCTTGATTGTATTGGAAATGGGTATTTCATCATTTTTAAAAATAATTCTCAAATATTCGCGCATGGCAAATATGGCAACGACTGAAACCAGCACAGCGAACAATAATGGGCTGCCCTTAATAAGAATCCATAAAATTATGGGCGCAAGTATGAATGCGGTTATCCATCGTTGAATGTGCTGCATGCCACTTTACCGAATCGTCGGTCCCTTTTTTGAAAATTTTTTAAAATTTTAATAAACTCACTTTCTGTAAAATCCGGCCACAGGGTATCACTAATATAAATTTCAGAATATGCTGCCTGCCATAAAAGGAAATTGCTCAATCTATACTCCCCGCCGGTACGGATAATCAAGTCAGGATCCGGCATTGCTCTTGTGTAAAGATGATCACAAATAAGATCCTGGGTAATATCCCTGGGATCCAGGTCTTTTGATTCTATCTTTTCAGCAATCTGTTTAACAGCAGTTGTGATCTCTTCTCTTGAACCATAACTCAATGCCAGATTCAACAACATTTTCTTGTTATCTTTTGTCAACTCCATTGTGGTATCAAGTTCTTTTTGAACATCCAGGGGAAGTTTATGCTTCTGACCAATGATATTAAGACGAATATTATTTTCTGAAAGGTCTTCTCTTTGGGACACAATGAACT
>JAGLFI010000068.1 GCA_023144585.1 Desulfobacula sp.
CTTGAAAATGCATACCCAAGGGCAGTATCTGATCAGGGGAATGTAAAGGCAAAACAGATCATGAATCAAATTTTTAAGGTCTGTAACGCTTCATGGCGGGGGATCGGGGAAATCCCTTCAAGTGGCATGGAATTGAAAAAAGAGTATCAAAAGTTTGATGCCGCCATAAAATTTGGGATGGATATGCCCGATACACCAGAACCAAAAGGCTGTGCCTGCGGGGAAATCCTCATGGGCTTGAAAACACCGGAAGAATGCGTTCTTTATAAGAAAAAATGCACTCCCATGACTTCTGTTGGGCCTTGTATGGTCTCAAGTGAGGGGGCATGTGCAGCATTCTACAGATATAGTTAGTGTGCGAAAACCGCTAATTTTTACGATTACTGCGTTGGGCTCAAATTTTAATCTTCGAAATACTTAATGTATTCCTCCGGTTAAAATTTTCACCCGCCTTGTACTCGAAAAAATTTTCAGGTTTTCGGTCAGACACAAGTTAGACAAAAAAGGAAAAAAAATGACTGAAGAAATAATATTATTAGACCATGGTTCCGGGGGAAAAGTCTCCCATTCAATGTTTTCCGATATGATCCTGCCCTTGTTTGAAAATCCTGAATTATCAAAACAGGATGACGGGGCAACCCTGGATGTTGACGGCACAAAACTTGCTTTTTCAACAGACTCTTATGTGGTAGACCCTATTTTCTTTCCCGGCGGGAATATAGGAGATCTCGCTGTAAACGGGACTATCAATGATATCTCCATGTGCGGTGCCATGCCTGAATGCATCAGCGTGGGTTTGATCTTAGAAGAAGGACTGCCCATAAAAGAGTTCAAGCTCATCCTTGAAACCATGGCAGCTGCTGCTAAAAAAGCCGGGGTCAAGATTGTAACCGGTGATACCAAGGTCGTTCCAAAGGGAAAGGCTGACAAGATATTTATCAACACTTCCGGTATCGGTATCATCCCCCCTAATGTCAACGTGTCCGGCAGTAATGCAAAACCCGGGGATAAAATCATTATCAGCGGTACGATTGCAGATCACGGGATTACAGTCTTAAGTTCAAGGGAAGGTCTGAAATTTGATTCTGATATCAAAACCGATTCAGCCCCGTTAAACAAGATGGTGCAGTCCATCGTCCAGTCTGACTGTGATATTCATGTGCTGCGGGATCCCACAAGGGGGGGGCTTGGAACCACCTTAAACGAAATTGCTTCACAATCCCGGGTGGGGATGAAAATAGATGAGCAGTCGCTGCCAATCAGGGGACCTGTCCAGGGGATCTGTGAACTTTTGGGGTTTGATCCTTTATATATTGCCAATGAAGGCAAATTGATCACCTTTGTGCCGCAAAAGGATGCCCAGAAAGTACTTGAGATTATTCAGCAGGATGAGTTTGGTAAAGATGCCGTGATGATTGGTGAAGTAATAGAAAAAGATCCTGGCAAGGTCTTTTTGCAGACCGCTATTGGCGGGTTGAGAATCATTGATATGCTGTCAGGTGAACAGCTTCCAAGAATCTGTTAAATTTAATCGCCAGTTGCCTTCTTTTACAATAATTAGTTCCCTATGGCCGTGTCACTCCCCATGCGGGAGTGTGGATTGATCAATGATTGAGTCTTTGCCAAAGATAGCCTTGTGTCACTCCTCATGCAGGAATTATGATCATTGGGAAAACTTCAATCGCCAGTGCAGGTGTGGCTTGCCTTGCAACGACCGGATTGTCTGCGATTTTTGTAAAAGTTCGAGGGCCTGGAATGTTAAAACGGCGGACTGTTTGAGGACATGCCTGCCCGCAGTTTCCGCCGTTAAATGGAAGGCCCGTTAGCACTTTTAAAAATCGTTCAGGCACTAGGAAGTGTAAGGTGAGCCACGCCGGAACGGGTATTGTTATTTTAAAAGTGTCGCAATATGTTTTTTTGCCACTTTCATAAAAGAGGGAAACGCCTTGACAAGGGCAGGGGTCATTTCAGTTCCCCAGTTGATTTTGTCAGGTTCAATGCCAACCACTTTTAGCGTGGGTCTGTGCCCTCTCATCTGTGCCATTTTAAGAGAGTCCAGAAGATCAACATCATGGAGTGACAACATCTGCTTTTCATTCTGGATCAGATCGTTCTCATCAAGGCTGTAGATGGTTCCAGACTCATGTCCGGCCCTGACAATATCTAAAACCAGAAGGTGTTCATATTCTTCAAATAGATAAAATATGTCCTGGGTAAAGGTTCCCCCATCGATGAAATCAACCACGGCTTCATCATAATTTTCTTTTTCTTCCCAGAATTCGTGGATGGCATGAATTCCGGCACCTTCATCCATCATAAGGATATTGCCCACACCCAAAACTAATAATTTTTTCATTTGGCTAAAATTTCCATCAACTCAAAATTAAAAACATAAGAGGGGATGAAAAATATCATCCCCTCTTAATCATTAAGTAAAAATCAATTTAAATTATAAAGGAATTTCCACTTTAATTTTTCTACCAGTGTCTGCGTCCAGCACGTGGACGGCACAACCCAGTCAGGGGTCGAAGGAGCGGATTAGACGCCCCACATTCACCGGGTTTTCAGGATCGGGAACCGGAACACCGATCAGTGCCTGTTCCATTGGTCCTCTCTGGTCCATGTCATCCATTGGGTTGGCATTCCAGATAGTTGCCGAAGTGATCTGGTAATTGGCAATTTTTTGATCTTTAATATTAATGTAGTGAAGAAGACAACCACGAGGCGCTTCTGTAAGCCCAAGACCTTCTGCTGAATCAGGAATGGGTGCAGGAACAAAAGTTTCTTTGCCGGGCTGTGCTTCTGAAAGCCATTGTTCAACAGCATCGGCAACCATGGCAGTTTCTTCTGCTCTGGCAACGTGTCTGCCAAGGATAGAGAAAGCAGCATCACCGATATCACGGAATTTTTTAACACCCAGTTTTTCCTGTCCGAGTTTAGATATTTCAGGATTGGTAACCCACATTCTTGCAAGCGGACCTGCTTCATGGGGTTTGCCGTTATATCTCGGTGACTTGATAAAACTGTATGCATCTGTTTTATAAGGATCAGGAATAGTTCTTCCCTGGGTGGGATTCAAACCAGTTGTGGAATCATCAAAAAATGAATATTTCACAAATTCTTTGATGAAGGCCGGATCAACCGGGTAATCTTTACCATCTGTGAAAACACCTCTTTTCAGAAGGGTATTGCCCGCATCATCCATTGGGAATACACCCCATGCAACACAGTTTTGATAGCCACCGCCTGTTTTTAAAAGATCTCCATAGGGACCTGCAAGCAGGTAAACTAAGGGAACATATTTTTCCAGGATAAACTTTTTGACTATTTTGAACCGTTCTGCATAGGCATTTAAAGCTTCTCTGGTTGGGATTTCTGTAGTTCCACCCACAACAATACCCTGAACATGCGGCATTTTACCGCCAAGAAGGGCTACCATCTCGTGACAGATTTTTCTCATGTCAAGGGCTTCAATATACTGACCGACAGCAACATCATTGATGTCTTTTGGAACACGGACATCATTTTTTGCATATCTTGGAATAAACGGTGCAACATCAGGGCCATTGACATAATCAAGTGCAGCAAGATGATAGAAATGAAGAATATGGGATTGAAGGAAATTGGCGCCCAAAATCAGGTTTCTTGCAATTCGACCGTTTTTGGTCAGTTTAACATTAAATGCATCATCCAGTGCCATTGCAGATGCAGTGGCATGAGCTGTCGGGCATACGCCGCAGATTCTCTGGGTAATCTGGGAAGCATCCCTTGGGTCTCTGCCGATCAATATTTGTTCAAATCCACGGTACATGCCGCCAAATACTCTGGCATCAGCAACAACACCGTTCTTTATTTCAACTTCTACTTTAAGGTGCCCCTCAATCCTGGTTACAGGATCAATGGCAACCTTAATTTTTTTCCCGGCCGCGACCGGGGCAGCTTGTGGTTTACAGCCTGCCATAATAAAATCTCCTTAAGGTTTAAAAAGTTTTTGGATAGTTGTTATGCTGGTTCATAAAAAGGTGATGTTGCATCCGGGAACCCCGGTTCAACACATCCTATGCAGACCGCATTGTCCACACACCAGTTCATGCCGCTGTTCCATTTGCGCTTGTAACAGTCAGCATATGTATCCGGACCTTTACAACCAAGATCCATACGGCAGCCTTTTGGATCTGAGAGTTTTTCAGACATTTCACCGGCATCATATTCATCCAGACGCGGGCAGTTATCATGGATATTCTCGCCAAAGAAGACAGTCGGACGTCCATCATCATCTAACTCAGGAATGCCTTTTGTGAGCAGGTGAGCAATTGATCCGACAATCCAGTCAGGATGGGGAGGACAACCGGGAATGTTGACAACCGGGGTTTTAATTCCATAAGTTTTAAAGAACTCCATAACACCTGTTGCACCGGTTTCATTACCTTCAGCAGCTGGAATTCCACCATAAGCAGCACAGGTTCCTACAGCAAGAACGCTTCCTGCTTTTGCGCCAAGATCTTTAACCATGTCAACCATAGTGATTTCTTTGTGATTAAGCTCTCCAACGATGCAGTATTTTCCATCTGCAGCCATTGGAATGGCGCCTTCAACTGCCAGAGAAAATTTTCCCTTGTACTTTTCTGCAATATGGTAAAGATTTTCCAAAGCAGTTGCACCTTCACTTGCCATCACTGTGGGATGGAACTGAAGGCTGATAACCTTGAGAAGTACATCCAGAATGGAAGGATCAACACTGTTCAAAAGGGACACTGAACAACCAGTGCAACCTTGCCCCTGGATCCAGAGAACCGGATGGGTTTCAAGAGCTTTTTCCAATGCGGAAACAAGTACTGGATTGAACATTTGAGAAATACCGATTCCAGCAGCTGTCCCAGTAACGGTTTTCAAAAAGTTTCTTCTGGAAACTCCTGTTTTCTTTTGTTGCTCATTAAGCAACTTTTGTTCGTCTTTCACGGGCACCTCCTTGATGCTGTTAAAAGTCTAACACTCTTTTCACGTTTTGCAGAAAGCCAATCTTTAATCTTTCCGCCTTAAAATTTAGTTTAGTGAGTATATAAAGGGAAATATTGACTGTCAACACTAAGTGTTGAAAATTTTACATAATTTTTATGTTTTTCTAGTAAATTTAGGTAATATCAAGGAATAAAATTGGGCCAAGATGATTAATTCGCACGGATCATTATAGATCCAAAAAATTTAAATCCGGGATCGGCATCAATTTTTTGTTCGGTCCCAGGCAGACAAGTTCCAGTGTACAGGTAACGGCCGGTTTTGCTGCATCCGGCCGCCAGGCTTCATGAAAAAAGATTACCCTGTAGTCCCCTTCTTTTTTCCATGTTGTTTTGATATCCAGAAGATCACCGAAAACAGCTCCGTCGTGGTAACCTAAACTGATTTTATAAACGGCAAAGCCGATTTCCTGCTCATGCCACATGTCGGCAAGTGTGTCGATACCAATAATATCTTCTCTGGCCCGTTCAAAAAATTTTAAATAGTTTGCATGGTAGACAACCCCTGAATGGTCTGTATCTTCATAGTACACCCTGGCTGAAAAATGATGTGTTTGCCTGTCTGAATCATTCATTATCTATGTCCTGTAAAGTTAGTCATTTGGAAGGCTTTTATAACGCTGACGCCAAATCATTTCAAGAGTTAATCAGAACGAACTATCTGGTGCGATAAAACCGTATACTTATTTCTTCTATGGTGGCCAGTCCCTTTTTAATGTTGTGATCAATGATCGGCATAAAATTATTTATTTTTTCCAGAGTATCCACAATCTCTATGACCATGGGCATATCTTCTGAAAGTCTTAGAATTTTTGTGGTATGAATCCTTGAATGCGCCCCGAAACCTAAGATGCCGCGAGTAACTGTTGCACCGGCCAATCCTTGTTCTCTTGCTTTTTTTACAATCCATTCATATAGGGGGAGGCCGTCTTTTTTACTATTCTGGCCGATGAAGATCCTGAGTAAATGCCCTTTTTCCGGAAGAACCATAAATTTAACCTCCTTTATAATAGTTTAGACATGGAAAATCCAAGCCAGACAGAACCGAAACCGAGGATAAGGTGAAGCATGAAGTTTGTTAACGCTCCAACAAACTGTCCATCCCGGGCAGCCATGAATATTTCATATCCAAAAGTTGAAAATGTTGTAAATCCTCCCAGAAATCCAATAAGAATCAATGCGCGAATTTCAGGGGTAAATATTTGTCTTGTTTCAGATAATCCGCCTAATATGCCGATGAAAAGACATCCGATTACATTGACCGTTATGGTCCCGTAGGGAAAAAAGGGATCATTAAACAGTCTGTGAGATAAATCACTGATAATATATCGGCAGATAGATCCTGCAAACCCTCCTATTCCAACCATTAATATTTTAATCATAT
>JAGLFI010000069.1 GCA_023144585.1 Desulfobacula sp.
TTACAATAAAACGGGAATTCGGGTGTAAAGTATAATTTTTATATGCCGGCCGGCATATTTTAAGTTGCCAATACCTGCCGGGATAAGATAAGTTGGGGGGAAATATTTAACCTATATGGTATTTAGCTAAGGGATAGTTCGAGATTTTGAAAAAAAATATTATATTTGTGATTGGTGGGTGCAGAAGCGGGAAGAGTTCTTTTGCCCTGTATCAGGCCAATAGAGTACAAGCCAACAGGGCAAAGGGAAGAGATAAATATTTTATTGCCACTTCAGTGCCAAGTGATTCTGAAATGGAAAAACGGGTGGAAAAGCATCAAAAAGAACGGGGAGAAGGCTGGCATACCATTGAAGAGCCGGTCAGGATTCATGAAAAAATCAGTCAATATGCCCCCAAAGCCGGTGTTATTCTTGTGGACTGCCTGACACTCTGGGCATCCAATTTATTGTTTCATTCCTATGATCAGGCTCAGATTGATGAGGCCATTAAACAGCTTGAAAATTCTCTTGGGCAGTGCGAGTGTCCGATATTCCTGGTTTCCAATGAGGTGGGTTGCGGTATTGTCCCGGAGAATAAATTTGCCCGGCAGTTCAGGGATATTGCTGGATTTGTCAATCAAAAAATAGCAAAAATTGCCGACAAGGTTGTTATGATGGTTGCCGGAATTGATGTTCAGATAAAACCAAAAGACTAAATAAAATGCACAACGATGCAATATAAACATATTTTTGGACCGGTTCCATCGCGACGCCTTGGCATTTCCCTATGAGTTGATCTGGTTACCCATAAAATCTGCAGTCTGGACTGTGTTGATTGTGAGTGCGGGAAAACCACCCGGTGAACCCTTGAACGAAAAGAGTATGTCAGGTTCAAGGATGTGATAAAAGAACTGGACCATTATTGGCAGCACAATGTTGATCCCGACTATATTACTTTTGCAGGGTCTGGTGAACCTACATTGAACAGCCGGTTGGGTGAAGTCATTGAATATATCAAGAAAAAAAAACAACATATCAAGGTGGCGGTTCTGACCAATTCAAGTCTTTTTTTTGATTCAGCAGTCCGGCAGGCGCTTTTAAAAGCAGATCTTGTGGTGCCTTCCCTTGAGGCTGTATCAAAAAAGGCATTTGCCCGGATTAACAGGCCCAACCAGGGTTTAGATGTCCAAAAGCTTGTAAAGGGCATTGAAATTTTTGCAAAGGAATATACGGGTAAAATATGGCTGGAAGTTTTCATTCTTCCAGGGATTAATGACAGTCTATCAGATTTGCAGTTGCTCAAGGAGGCCATTAAAAAGAGAAATCCTGCAATGATCCAGCTCAATACGTTAGACCGGCCGGGAACTATGTCCGGCATCAAACCTGCATCAAGGTCGGAGTTTGAAGATGTGATTAAAATTCTGAGTTTTCCCAACATTGAAATCATTGCAAAGGTGGACGGGGATCTCAAGGCCCGAACACAAAAAGATCAGATAAAAAGTGGAGATGTAACGGCCGCCATTATTGAAACCATTCATCGAAGACCCTGCACCAAAAAAGATTTACTGCAGATTCTGGGTGTTGAAAAACAAGTCATTGATAAAGTTATAAGCAGTCTTGAACAAGAAAAAAAGATAGTTGGAAAAACTCAGGGTAGGGGTAGGGGTATTTTTTATCAGACATTAAAAGAGTAAAATTAATGAAAAAAGTTTTTACGGATTTTAGATCTGCGATTTTGTTTATTACCATTCTTCCGGTAGGAAAAAATGTGGCCTATTCTCCCATGGGCATGATCAAGTATTTTCCCGTTGTCGGGCTGATATTGGGGGGCCTGCTGCTGGTATTTGATGGGATCATCTCATCTCTTTGGCCCCCTGTTGTTGTGGCAATTCTGGATGTTATCTTTCTGGTCGTGGTAACAGGGGCGTTCCATCTGGACGGCTTGGGGGACACAGCAGACGGCATCTTCAGCCACAGGTCCAGACAAAGAGCGCTTGAAATCATGAAAGACAGCAGAACAGGGATGATGGGGCTTGTTGCGGTGTTCTGCATCCTGGCCGTTAAAACAGCCGGGATTTATTGTGTCAAAACAACGGGCACTCCTTTTCAAACCCTAGCCTTGCTCTTGATTATTCCTTCTTATTCACGATCGGCAATGATATTTGGCATACGGTTTTTAAATTATGGCCGAAAAGATAAAGGTACCGGGCTTGATTTGTTTGAAAAACAAATGGGGCTAAAGGATTTTTTATTTGTGTTGATTCCTGTGGCCATCTCTCTGTTTTTGGGCTATAAAGGTCTGGTTTTGAACCTTGTTTTTTTGATAACGGTTTTATCAATATTGGGTTTTTATAAAAAGAAACTTAATTGTATTACAGGTGATATGCTGGGAGCCATGAATGAGGTAATAGAAGCCATTTTATTCCTGGCAACCGGAGCATTAATCATTTTTTGACCTGCGTGAGGCCTTTAGGTCACACGCAGTACCCTGAAGGTCGCACATAACCTATAGGGCACAAGTAAAAGGAAGAATTTTAATGATTATCGGCCATGGCGGAAATATCAAAGAGCTGGCAAAAAATTTGGACTGCACCGTTGATGATATTATTGACATGAGCAGCAATTTAAATCCTCTGGGGCCGCCTGAAAATATAGAAAAAGTTATTTGTGACAACCTGATTAAAATCAGATCCCTTCCCGAACCGGATGCAATGACCATGAGAAAAGGGTTTGCAAACTTTCACGGGATTGATCAAACCCAGGTTGTGGCAGGCAATGGGACCACATGGTTTATTTACACCATCCCCAAAGCCCTTGATTGCAAAAATGTGTTAATTGCAGGGCCTGCCTATTCGGACTATAAGGATGCCTGCCTCATGCACAAAATTTCCTTTCAGCACTGCCTTGCAAAAGCGTCAGATATGTTTAATCCGGACATTGATGAAATTTCACTGATGGCAAAAGGGGCGGACATGGTCTTTATCTGTAACCCCAATAACCCGACAGGAGCACTTGTTTTACGGGAAAAACTTGAGTATCTGATTCAAAAACATAAAAATACGTATTTTGTCATTGACGAATCCTATCTGCCCTTTGTGGATCAGGCGGGTGATTATTCCCTGGTATCACAAACTGGATATAAAAATTTGATAGTACTCTCCTCCATGTCAAAAATTTTCAGAATTCCCGGGCTTCGTACCGGATTTTTAAGTGCCGAACAAAAAATCGTTGAAAAGATCATGGCCTATTACCAGCCATGGAGTGTGAATGCACTGGCTCAGACTGTTATTGAACATATTTTTGATCATCCCGAAGAGATCGAACCGTTTTATTGGAAAACAAGAGACTACATCAAAGTGGAAAAACAGGTCTTCCTTGCAAGCCTTAATAATATTCATGGTATGCAAATATTTGATTCACGCACCTATTTTATCCTGGCCCGTTTGACAAACGGGATGAATTCAAGGGATTTTTGCGAAAGGATTGGCCACCATAAAATATTGATCAGGGATTGTTCCAACTTTTTTGGGTTGTCTGATCAATATGTGAGATTTTCTTTAAAGAAAAGACAAAACAACATGCTGTTGGCAGATGTGATAAAGCAGGCCGTGAAAAATGGTTGAAATTCAATGGTTTGTTATTCTATCAGCTTTTATCCTTGATTTTATTTTAGGAGACCCTAAAATATTGCCCCACCCCATCATTTATATGGGCAAAGCCATTGATTTTTTTGAGGGTCGATTCAGAAAACATTTCAAACATCTTCTGGTTTCCGGATTTTTTTTCGCCGGTTTCTTGATTTTATCTACATGGCTGATTGCCTTTATAACGATAAAATTAAGCATGAGCATTCATCCTGTCTTTGGAAGCCTTATCCAGGCCATCCTGCTCTTTTTTTGTTTTTCATCCACAAGCCTTGAAAAAGCAGCGATAAGAGTCTTTTGTGCCCTTGAAGAGAATGATATTGCAAAAGCCCGGAAAAAAGTTTCCATGATTGTGGGCCGCCAGACACAAACGCTTGATCAAAACGCCATTACCCGGGCCAGCGTGGAAACAGTGGCTGAAAATTTTGTGGACGGGTTTTTATCCCCTTTATTTTTTGCCATGATCGGAGGAGTACCATTGGCACTTGCCTACAAAATGGTTAATACTCTGGATTCAATGGTTGGATATAAAAATGATACCTATATTCTTTTTGGCAGAGCATCTGCAAGGATTGATGATGCAGCCAATTTTATCCCGGCAAGGCTCTCCGTTTTGATCATCTCCTTGAGTGCATTTCTTTTTTTGTTTAAGAGAGGTGCTTTATCCTTAAAGACGGGTATTTCCCAGGGATCGTTTCATCAAAGTCCCAATGCCGGATATCCGGAAGCCGCGTTTGCAGGTGCACTTAGAATAAGGCTTGGCGGTCCAAATAGCTATCATGGTATTTGGGTTGAAAAACCTTATATTGGAAAAGAATTTAAAGATCCCCAAAAAGGAAAAATAAAGCAGGCGTGTGATCTCATGATGCTCAGCTCATTTTTGGCTACTCTTATCTCCTGTTTTCTTTTTTTCATTTTTTAGATTAAGTTTGATAAATTTATGAAAACATATGATCATATTTCAAGCGACATCAGGTTGCCGGACAAACCTTTTAAGCTTGGAACCACCTCTTTTATCTTTCCGGATCATATTATTCCCAATGTAAAAAAACTGGGACCTTTTTTTGATGAAATTGAACTGCTTATTTTTGAAAGCCGGCCGGTAGAAGTCCTGCCATCACACAACGATGTAAAAGAACTTTTAAATTTATCTCAAGAACATGAGTTTACATACAATATCCATCTTCCTACCGATATCAGCCTGACCCATGAATCTTTAGAAAAAAGACAAAAGGCAAGGGATACAATCCTTGCGGTAATAGATCTTTTTGCACCCTTAAATTCCACCACCCACACCCTTCACCTTGACATGCCGCCTGATGTTAAAAAAAATATTGAAAATCAAAAAAAACTGAAAAACTGGCAGGAGAAGACCCGGCAAAGCCTTGGTGCCTTAATATCAGACATATCCAACCCTGGTATCATTTCCATTGAAACCCTTGATTACCCCTTTGCCTGTCTTGAAACCCTGGTGGAAGAATTTAAGCTATCTGTCTGCATTGATGCCGGTCATCAGATCAAGTATGGGCACAACCTTTTGGAAATCTTTGAGAAACATAAATTAAGAACGTCTATTATCCATTTGCATGGTGTGGTATTTTCCAAACAGAATATCAAAGATCACACCGCGCTTGATAACCTGCCGGAAAAATACTTCAGGCAGGTTCAGACGATTTTGGAAGCTTTTACAGGGGTGGTCAGCCTTGAAGTCTTTAATCTTGAAAATTTGAACCGTTCCTTAATGATTCTTTCAAAGGTTTTTAAAAATATTGCTCCAATGATGGAGAATATTTTCAGCACACGTTCATGACTGAGGACCGATAGAAAATAAAATACCCGATCTTGCAGTTTATATTTTTTGAAAAAAGTGAGCTCTTATTTTTGACGTCATAGGTCTTTTCAAGTTTTTTGCTCGTAAGCTTTTATACCATTATTCGCGAGGAAATCAGGCTCAGACAATGGATTTTTTTTAAGATATAAAAATCATAAAACTAAGATCGGAAACCAAAGCAATGGGACAAGCTTTATAAGATGCTTCCAAACAAAGCAAGAGAAGGAAATGGTATCAATACCCTTGAGACCTGCATTAGCTGCTGTAATGCTCTACCTGAGATGACAATATGACCACACCTCCTGTTGGATTACACTCAGAAAAACTATCGTTCTTTTTGACCATACATACCGTAACTGACTTTATCATTGAGAAGGGAAGATTCTGGATGTCCCTCTTTTTGTTCAGCCGGATAGCCTATAGCAATAATCGATTTCACAACCATGCCTTCTTTAAGCCCGATTCGTTCCGCTACATACTGCTCAGCGCTTGTGTCGTCACTGTGTTCACGCAGCCGTATCTGAATCCAGCAGCTACCCAAACCCAGATCAGCTGCCTGTAGATGAATAAGAATAGAGGCAATTGATGCATCCTCCACCCAAACGTCAGATTTTTGAGGATCGGCAGCAACGACGATGGCAAGAGTGGCATTTTTCAAAAAGTTTGACCTATGGGTTTTTGCTTTAGAAAGAGTTGCTATCATTTTTCTATCCGTAATAACAATAAATTCCCAGGGATTAAAACTTCGTGATGTTGGTGAACGAAGTGCCGCTTCAATGAGGGCATCTATCTTCTCTTTCTCCACCGGCCGATCTTCAAACTGCCTGATGCTTCTACGCTTTTGCAAAAGCTCTATAAACATAATTTTTCTCCTATCAGATTGAATATTTGGTATACGTTCACGGGGTTAA
>JAGLFI010000007.1 GCA_023144585.1 Desulfobacula sp.
TGAACTGGACAGAAGATGAGGTTGATAAGAAACTCCATCAAGTGATGAAGCATATCCATGATCAATGTTATGAAACATCTTGTGAATTTGATAAAAAGGGTAATTATGTGTTCGGGGCGAATGTTGCCGGGTTTCGACGTGTGGCTGATGCAATTCTGGACCAGGGATTATCCTGATTATTATTGACTTTTATTTAATATGGATTATTTTTTTACTTTACGTTTCATACTGAATTCCTATTATGGAACGTTGAGAACCACATGATAGGGGGCAAGACGATATAAATGGAGATCAAAGATACTCGAGTTGTGGAACAGCAGCAACAGATTAAGAAGCTGCAAAAACAGAATAAGAAACTGCAACGGTTTTATGATGAGTATAAAAGGGTTTGCCGAAATGAAGAAGAAAGAATTAAGGAGCTCAACTGTCTATATCAGATTGCCCAGTACGTGGTTATCGAAAATGATACAGATGTGGCACTCGATAAAATCGTTCATATTGTTCCCCAAGGATGGCAACATACAAATGAATCATGTGCCCGTATAACCTTTAAGGATAATAAATATCATTCATCCGATTTTTTTGAATCTAAAGTGACCCAAAGTGAAAAAATTTCAATTGATAAAAAAATTGTTGGGGCTATAGAAGTTTTTTATCAGCCCGAATTGAGTTTAGAAACAAATGATCCTTTTTTAATTGAAGAAAGAGACCTGCTTAAGGGTATCGCAAATATCATTAGTTTTTATCTGAGAAAACAGAAAGATGATGAAAACAGAAAGCTAATTCAACAGCAGCTTTTGCACGCCGATCGACTGGCAAGCATTGGTCAACTTGCAGCAGGGGTTGCCCACGAATTGAACGAACCTTTGGGAAATATACTTGGCCTGGCTCAATTGTCATCAAAACTGTCCAAGCTGCCGAACCAGGCGAAGAAAGACCTCGGAAAAATTGAAGATTGCGCAATCTATTCCCGGGAAATAATAAAAAAATTAATGGAATTTTCCCGTCAATCAAATTTATGCAAAGAAAAAATTGATCTCAATGAACTAATTGAAAACAGCATCACATTTTTAGAAGCAAGATGCATCAAAGAAGGAATTGAAATTGTAAAACAATATACTAAACCCATAACCATTATAGCTGATCCCAATCAAATCAAACAGGTCATTACGAATTTGACAATCAATGCAACCCAGGCAATGAAAACTGGTGGAAAATTAATATTCAATACAAGAAAAGATAGTAAAAATGCAATTCTTTCTATTGAAGATACCGGGATCGGGATACCTTGTGAAAATATCAGTAAAACATTTATGCCTTTTTTTACAACAAAAGACGTTGGTGAAGGTACAGGATTAGGCCTTTCAGTTGTTTATGGAATTATCAAGAACCATAATGGAGACATTAAAGTCAGCAGTGAACCGGGAAAAGGAACTATTTTTGAAGTCTGTTTACCCTTGGAGGGAAACTAATGCCAAATCAATACAATAAAGAAGTAATTCTCATTGTTGATGATAATATCATTACTTGCGAAGTAATACAAAGAAACCTTGAAATGGCAGGATTCCATGTGTTCACATCAAATAGTGTGAATGATGCCATAGAAATCCTTTCAAGGCAGGATATTGACCTTTTGATCACTGACTATAAAATGCCGAAACATTCAGGCCTTGAACTGATAAAATATGTTCGTGACCATTTTCAGGATATCTCTATTATTATGCTGACAGGGTACGGCTCTATTAACAGTGCTGTTTTGGCAATAAAAGAAGGGGCTGATGAATATATTACAAAGCCGTTCACAGACAAGGAACTACTTGATGGAGTGAAAAAGAGCATCCAGAAGCAAAAAGAAAAAAAAATTGATCCTGAAACTTTATATAATGATCCCTGGACCCGGTTTGGCATTTTGGGTCAATCACAAAATATGATAGATGTGTATTCAAAGATTGAAAAAGTCTGCAAAAACGATGCGATCGTTTTAATAACCGGAGAAAGTGGTACAGGAAAAGAGCTGGTGGCTCGCGCGATTCACTATAATCACAAAACAAGGTCTATCTATCCTTTTATTCCTGTTAATTGTCCGGGCATACCTGCCAGCCTTTTTGAAACTGAATTGTTCGGTCATGTAAAAGGAGCATTCACAGGTGCTGTTCAAAACAGAAAAGGATTTTTTCAAGCTGCCGAAAAAGGCTGTCTTTTTTTAGATGAAATCAGTGAATTACCGTTTGAGCTCCAGGCTAAACTACTAAGGGTTTTACAGGAAAAAGAAATCTCCAAAGTAGGAGAAACTCAAGAAATAAAAATTGATGCCAGAATTATTGCTGCAACCAATAAAGACCTTGCAGACTTGGTTGATAAAAGCTTGTTTCGCCAGGATTTATTTTTCCGTCTAAATGTTATAAACATTGATATCCCTCCACTTAGAAATCGTGGAAATGATATCATTCTTCTTGCCAAGCATTTTGCCTTAAAATATGGCAAAGAGCTTGGAAAAAAAGAACCTACCTTTACAGATAAGGCAATCTCTTCTTTAAAAAATTATTCCTGGCCCGGCAATGTCAGGGAACTTGAAAATCTTATTCATCGAGGCATGGTCATGAATGATAAGGATCATATAGACACAGTTAATTTTCCTGACACCATGAAATTTAATATTCCCTATGATAAACGTCTTAATCTCAGCCTTGAAGAAATGTCGAAAAAATATGTCAGAGATGTTGTCGAAATGACAGGTGGGAATAAGGCAAAAGCTCTTGAGATTTTAAAAATTGACAGAAAAACCCTGTTAAAAAAATTAAAATAGGATTTCATATAAACTTTATTGCTGACATGAAAAAAAGGTCAGTTAAAAAAACTTAACTGACCTTTTAAAGTTTATCGAGTTATTCAATCAAAAAAAATTAAACAATACCCTGATCCATCATTGAATCTGCCACTTTAACAAATCCGGCAATATTGGCACCATTGACGTAGTTGCCTGGAGTTCCATATTCTTCTGAAGCAGAAAGACATGCCGCATGAATGCTTTGCATGATACCCTTAAGCTTGGCTTCCACTTCTTCACGGGTCCATTTAATTCTCATTGAGTTCTGGGACATTTCAAGTCCGGATACGGCAACACCACCTGCATTGGCTGCTTTGCCCGGTGCATAGAGAATTTTATTATCAAGAAAGATTTCAACACCTTCCGGCATGGTCGGCATATTAGCACCTTCGCTGACTACATAGACACCATTATTTATCATATTCTGGGCATCTTTGGCATTGATTTCATTCTGGGTTGCGCTTGGAAAAGCACAGTCTGCCTTATGGTTCCACAATGGATTGTGATCCAAAGACCCATTAAATTCAGTATAAACCGCTTCCGGGTATTTATCAGCATATTCCCTGATTCTACCGCGTTTTCCATTTTTCAGATATATGACATATTGAAGCTTGGCTTCATCAATCCCTTTTTCATCATAAATATATCCGGAACTATCAGATATTGTGATAACCTTTGCTCCCAGCTGATTTAATTTTTCAATAGTATACTGAGCCACATTACCAGAAGCAGAAACAAGGCAAACTTTATCTTTGAGGCTTTCTCTTCTGATAGCCAGCATTTCCTCAGCAAAAAAGACTGTGCCATACCCGGTTGCTTCCGGTCTGATCAGGCTTCCACCCCAGTTAAGGCCTTTCCCGGTCAGTACGCCTGAAAATTCATTTTTTAATTTTTTATACATACCAAAAAGGTATCCGATCTCTCTTGCTCCAACACCTATATCTCCCGCAGGAATATCCGTATCAGGACCTAAATGACGGAAAAGTTCGCACATGAAACTTTGGCAGAATCTCATGACTTCATTATCTGATTTACCCTTGGGATCAAAGTCTGCACCACCTTTTCCGGCGCCAAGAGGGAGGGTGGTCAATGCATTTTTAAATGTCTGTTCAAAGGCAAGAAATTTCAAAATGGAAAGGTTGACGGAAGAATGGAATCGAAGCCCGCCCTTGTATGGTCCGATGGCACTGTTCATCTCTATTCTGAATCCCCGATTGACCTTGATTTGACCGTGATCATCCACCCAGGGAACCCTGAATTGAATCACTCGTTCCGGTTCAATCATTCTTCCCAGAATATTGGCATGCCGATATTCTGGGTTTTTATCCAAAACCGGTTTTACAGACCTAACAACCTCTGTTACTGCTTGATGAAACTCTTTTTCAAAGGGATCTTTTGCAAAGACTCTATCCAAAATGGTGCTCATTCTCATTCTCCTATTTTCAGTTAAAATATGTTTTGGATTATTTTAATCCAGTATAAATACCATTGACGCTCTGAAACTAAATCATTAATGATTTGAAAAGGGTTTCAGAAATATTACAGTTTTTGGCAAAGAAGGCTCTGTTGCAGAGGTGCTAATACAGAGCCTTCTGCCTTAGGGATATTTAAAAATTGTCCGATCAAATCAATTATCCCAACTATCCCCAGCCGTCATTAGACTTAAGATAGAATGTATATTTTTATCTATTTTAAATCACTTTTGTACCTTTAATGCATCAATCAAGCTATTTGCAGTTGATGCTGCATCACCTACTAACATTATTGTTTTCGGATTTTCATATAAGGTGTTCTCAACTCCTGAATAACCCGGGTTTGCATCAAAATTGCATACAATTACTTTTTTTGCATCATGGGCCATCAATATAGGCATTCCGGAAATAGGAGTGCCCTCAGTATCTATTGCTGACGGATTCACCACGTCACAAGCACCAAAAATAAGAACAACGTCTGTTTGTGAAAATTCAGGATTAATTTCATCCATTTCGTAAAGCTTGTCATAATCGACTTCTGCTTCAGCCAGAAGAACATTCATGTGCCCGGGCATTCTTCCCGCAACCGGGTGAATGGCAAATTTCACTTGTGCACCCATTAATTCAAGTATCGAGGCAAGCTCAATCACCTTGAATTGTGCCTGTGCCAGAGCCATTCCATACCCGGGAATAATAATGACTTTATTTGCATTGCGGGCAATTTCAACAGCTTTTTCAAAGTTATTTTTTTCAACAGGAACTGCAACACGGACCTGCTTATTTTTAACCGCTGGCTTTGACTGAGGCGCCTCAATAGGAACAAAAACTCTGAAAAGGCTACGGTTCATTGCTTTGCACATAACATAAGTCAGTATTGATCCTGAAGCTGCCACAGTGGCTCCACAGGAAATCAGCAATTTATTTTCGATAATCATGCCGCAAAATGCAGCAGCCAATCCTGCAGTTGCATTTAAGAATGAAATCAAAACCGGCATATCAGCCCCGCCAATACGGATAGAAAAAATAATTCCAAAAAGGATTGACATGAAAATGATTAAAATATAGAGGAATATCTGACTTCCAACAGGCGCAAACAATGCTGCAATAATTAATGCGATAATGACAACAAAATTTATCATGACAAACAAGGTGTGTTTTGGCAATATCAGTTGAGCCTGTCCAAGCTTATTGGACAGCTTCCCTCCTGCGATCATGCTGCCACTGAAAGTCAAAGCTCCTATAGCAAGACCTAATAGACCGGAAATTTCATTTATCGTTCCAAGGTGTTGAGTTCCTCGCATTAGTTCTGCAAGGGAAAGAAAAAAAGCTGCTATCCCTCCTGCACCATGCTGAAAAGCAACCATGGCAGGAATTTGAATCATTGTGACTCTCTTTGCCACCCAATACCCAGCAGCAGAGCCGATCACAAGAGACATTAGCACAATATAAGGATACATGATTCCGTTTCGATAAAGGACTAAAACTGCTGCACAGGTTAAAGCAAAAGCAGCGACAAGGTTGCCGAGTTTTGCCCTGTGGGGCCAGTGAAACAGCCATATTCCCAATATAAGAATGCCTATTACGGAAAAATCCAAAAATAAATTCATGGCAGAGTATGTTTCAGTCATTATTCTTGAACTCCCTTTCCTTTTTTCTTAAACAGTTTTAACATTCTGTCAGTGATTACAAATCCACCCACAAGGTTGAAAGCAGCCATGATAAAAGCGATTGATCCTATTATCTGCTCCGTCCTAGTTGATGCAGCTGAGAAAAGAATCAAAACTCCTAATATGGTTACAGCAGAGATTGCATTTGTCATGGACATCAATGGTGTATGAAGCAATGTAGGTATTCTGGAAATCAAAAGATATCCAACCACAAAGAAAAACAAAAAAACTCCTGCCATTAATAAAAGATTTGCCATTGGTTTACTCCTGATTGTTTAATGGTCAGCCAGTCCCATTGCCTTGAGAGTGCCTTGGTGATAAAGTTTGCCTTTGTGAGTAACAAGAGCATCTTTAATGATTTCATCTGTCATGTCAAAGTCATCTGGTCCGTTTTTAAACAGATTCTCGACAAAATAATAAAGATTATTGGCATACAGCCATGAAGAATGAATCGGCAATGATCCGGGTATATTTTTAATTCCACAGATGTAGACACCTTTATGAATTAATTCTTTTCCAGGATCTGTTATCTCACAATTTCCGCCCTGATCAATCGATACATCAATAATGACAGACCCTGGTTTCATTGTTTCAACCATTTCTTTTGTGATTAGATGCTGGGCAACTTCTCCCGGGACAAGGGCACTTAAAACAATAATATCAGATTCTGCGACCAAAGGTTTTAGCGCTTGTCTTTCTTTTTCAAGCCATTCATCTGAAAGTGCTTTGGCATATCCTCCCTCTCCAATGACCATCTCAGGTGGTGCATCAAAACCAACCGCTTTGACTCCTAAGCTCTCTGCCTCTTTTCTTGCATCAGGACGGATATCAACTACTTTTACAATTCCACCAAGCCTTTTCCCTGTTGCAATTGCCTGAAGCCCCACAACTCCGGCACCTACCACCAAAATATTGGCGGGCTTAGTCATCCCAATTGACGTTCCAATCATGGGAATGAATTTTGGAAAATTAGCTGCCGCAATAATGATTGCTTTATAACCAGTTATAGCACTCATGGATGTCAATGGGTCCATGCGTTGCGCTCGTGAAATTCTGGGGATACCGTCCATTGTGAATGCTGTGATGTTTCTTGCCTGCATTTTTTTTACATCTTCATGATTTGAAGGAGCTGCAGGATGTATAAAAGTAATGAGTGTTTGATTTTCTTTTAACATGTCAATTTCATGCTTGTTGAACTGTTCATTAAACAGAGGTTCTTTGACCTTTAAAATAACATCTGATTTATTAAAAACCTCGGCTGCATCAAGAGCAATCTCTGCTCCAGCTTTTTGGTATGCATCATCATCAGTAAATGCACCTGACCCTGCCTTTGTTTCAACAATGACATCAAATCCAAGTTTTTTAAATTTTTCAACAGTTTCGGGAAGAGCTGCAACTCTGTTTTCCTTGCACATTATTTCTTTTGGTATTCCGATAAGCATGTTTGGCTCCTTATATTATCTTTTGTTATTAATCAATTTTGTTCAAAGGCTATTTAGATTGTTACGCCAATTCCCTTGATCTGATCCATTGAGTTTTGCAATGCATCATGAAATTTTGGTGGTTCAGGCGAAGCAAGTAATTCATCCATGGCTTCTATGATTTCCTGAACAAATTGTTTCAAAATATCTTTTTCAAGAGCTCGGTTATTAACAATAGTTGTTGTTAGTTTTTCAAGACCATCAGTCGCCAGTATCCTTACATCATAATAAAGATCATTGCGTTTTATTAATGAAAGAACTTCTCTTGCCAGATTTGAGCTTGGATTCTCTACAAAAGGTAAAGATTCAATTGCGGCTTCGCGCAGACGCCAGTTTTGGTTAAACCGGAGCAGGCGGATCAATTCATCTTGGCAGCTGCCAAGCTCCTTACTCTCAGACAATTTTTTTAGTTTCTCCAGAACCACTCCCCAGTCATTTAAATTTCCAAAAATATTTTTTCCCATAAACCCCCCGGTTTTCTTAAATATTATTATACTTCTGTTCAACAACACCGATAAATGATACGAGCTAAGCTCTCTTATCAAAGGACATTGCAAACTGACATAATCATTAAAATTAAAAAATTAAAGAGCAAGGAGTATGCCATAGGAAAAAAATTGAGGTAAGTAGCTGTAAATACATAGAATATGTATTGTTGGTGTTTTATAATTAAGAAAAGATCCTGATGCAAAACGCAGCGACCGTTGCACATTGCACCGAATAATGATTTCAGTTCATTTTTAGACGATTCATTATACGCCATAGGGTGGATCGGTCGATTCCTAATAATTTTGATGCCTGGGTTTTATTATTACCAGTCATATCCAGGACATTAATGATATGTTTTTTGCTCAATTGTTCCAGAGATTTTATATCTTTGGAAAAAGGCTCTATACCTGAAACTAAAGGGGGCATTGTCAAAACAGGAGGAAGGCTGTTTTTAGTAATTTCATTGCTGACTTCAAAAAGCGTTGCTCTTTCAATTATATTTTCAAGCTCCCTGATATTTCCGGGCCAATCATAATTTTCCAACAACCTAAGCACCTCTTGAGAAATACGTTTTATGTTTTTATTATTTTGAGCTGAATATTGCTTTAAAAAATGATGTGCCAGGATTCCGATATCTCCTTTACGTTTTCTTAAAGGCGGTAAATCAATAATAACAACATTCAGACGGTAATACAGGTCCTTTCTAAAGCTGCCCTGCTCAACCATAGCCTCAAGGTTTTTATTTGTCGCAGCAAGGATTCTTACCCAAACCTTTTTTCTCTCAAAGGAACCAACCGGCTGTATTTCTCCATTTTCCAATGCCCGCAGGAATGTCTGCTGGAGCCCTGTCCCGATATCCCCGATCTCATCAAGAAATATTGTCCCCCCGTTTGCAGCTTCAAAGAGCCCTCTTTTGTCAGATACAGCACCTGTAAATGCACCTTTTACATGACCAAACAATTCACTTGCCAGCAAGTTTTCATTAAGGGCAGCACAATTGACCGGAAGATAAGGTTTTGAAGCCTTGTCACTGTTAAAATGTATTGCTCTGGCAACCAGTTCTTTCCCCGTACCGGTCTCTCCATTGATAAGAACAGTTGCCTTTGAATCCTTGATGTTGTTGATGATTTTGAAAACAGTCATCATTGCTTCACTGGTTCCAATAATATTTTCAAATGTATATTTTTTCTGAAGTTGATGTTGCAAACGGAGATTGCTTAAAAACAGCTCTCGCTTTTCCATGGTTTTTTTAACGACGACCCTCAGTTCTTCCATGTCAAAGGGCTTTAAAATATAGTCTTCAGCACCTTTTTTCATGGCTGAAACAGCTGTGTCAACCGTACCGTAAGCCGTAATAATAATAAACAAGATATTAACATCATGCCTCTTTGTGGCTTTCAGAAGTTCCATTCCATTAATACCGGGAAGTTTGAAGTCTGATATGACCAAGTCAAATTGGGTGTTTTTGATCTTTTCAAGGGCTTTTTCTCCGGAATCAACTGCTTGTGCATCATAGCCCTCTTTTGAAATAACATGCAGTAATCCCTGATTCATTTTTTGATCGTCTTCAACAATTAAAATTTTGTATCCTTTCATAGGATCTCCCATTCTATGATAAAAAACTATTCTATAGGTAATTCAACAGTAAATACTGTACCAGGATTGATTGCATTGCCCTCGGTTGAACTGATTACTTTAATATCCCCCCCCAGTTTTCTTGCCATCTCATTACTGACAAAAAGACCAAGACCTGTTCCTTCTCCCGGACTTTTAGTTGTGAAAAACGGATTGAATATTTTGATAAGTTCATCCTTGGGAATCCCTGGTCCGGAATCTGCAATTTCAATTTTTACCTTTTTTAAAACCTGCACGTAACGGGTTTTTAATTTTAATATCCCCCCATCCGGCATGGCTTCAATGGCATTTGTAACAAGATTTGTCAATATGGCCTGTATGGTGCTTGCATCACCCTTAATGTCAGGCATATCTTTTTCCAGTTCTTTTTCTATTTTAATTTTTTTAGACGCACAATGGAGCCCGGCTATACCCATCAGTTTTGTCAGGGCTTTATTGACATCAGTAGTTTGTGCATCGCTCTGGGAATGGCGGGAAAAATCAAGAAGGTTTCTAACAATTTTACTTCCCTGTCTGACTTCATCAACTACTGTGGAAAGTCTTTCCTGGATTATCTCTATTCCGATTCCAGATTCATTTAGTTCTTCTTTGGCAATCTGGGTATAGAGTAACGCATTGGCAAGGGGTGTGTTTAATTCATGGGCAAGACCTGAGGTCAGAAGGCCAAGGGATGCAAGTTTTTCTTTTTGAATGACTTGAAACTCAAGCTCTTTTTCGTACCGGTATTTAGCTTTCAAAATATTTACTATTATAGTTGAAATAACAAAAGCAAGGACAAATACAATCATTGCTGTCAGTATGCCATAAACAACAGCCTCCCTTCCCAGAGCCTTGATACGATTTAAAATTTCAGCCATGTCCTGGTCAGCCATAACATACCAAGGAAAAGCATCAACTTTCTGATAGGCTTGCAAAACACGCTCCCCTCTATAATCGGTTGTTTCATAAAGCCCCTGTTTCTTTTCATCGATGGCATTTATAGAAATATGATCCACAATGGCCTTTGCCCCAAATCTTGATGTAGACAAAAATCTACCCTTTTCGTCTACCAAATAGACCTCTCCGGTAGCTTCTATATTGCTTTTTCTTAGCAGCGAGCCAACAAGCCTGAAATCAACCAAAGCACATAAGTTCCCATCTAGTTCTTTAGATGCGTTCAATATTGGTGTGCAAATCATAAGTGCCGGAATTTGTTCTTGCCCAATGGTAAACATAAAGATATCTTTAATATATGTATCCAACGATGACCTTACCGATTCACCAATGGTCTGCACTATTACCGGATCAAATTGTGCATCCAGAGTAGAGAAAACAAGCTTCCCTGATTTATCCAGAACAAAAAAAACAAGATAGGGTCTGTAGTGTTCCTTCATTTGTTCAAAATGCATTTTAAGTATCGAGGTATTAAATCCAAAAAGATCAATAATATTGGAAAGGTTGTTCATATCATTTGCTCTTTCCATCATAAATCCTTTTATTGCATCAGCATTGCTTTTTGACAAACCCTTTAAGTAGGATGATGCTTTTTCTTCGATCAGAGTTTCTCCCTGGGATATTACTTTGTATCCAAAAGAAGCCAGGGGCACCAGAGAAACAAGCATAAATGCCGCTATCAGGAATATTCTGAGTCTTTCAAAATTCATTTTTCAACTCTTCTAAAATGATTGAAAACTATAAAAATACACAAAATCTTTATTCAGGGAATACAACACATTTTTATATCTTCTACAACTAAAAAAAATAAGCGGTGTCTGGATAAAAAATTGCATGGATAAAAAAGTGTGCCAATATACAAAGGAAATGTTGCTACTGGACCTACAGAAGTCCTGAAATTCTTTAATGGCGCGAAAATATCCAAAGGGGGGGGGCGTGCTGTTTTTGCACTTCCCAGCCGCAACAGAAAAGGAATATCAAATATCTTAACTTCGATTAAAGACTATCCAAATCGTTTTCCCATGTTTTGCAAAAGGAAATATGTCAAGCCTGGAAGATGGTGTATATCATTTTACCATGCCTTTTTGCTGATCATGGGATCAAAAATAAATCACGGCAGAAGACATTGATGCGCCCATGTCCAAGTCAATCCTCACTACCCTTTTTACAACCTGTAAAATATACTGACATGATCACTTCTGTTTTATGGATAAAAAAACATTCTCTGCTTTTTATTTGATTTACAATTTGAAAAAAAAGCTGACATGTGTTTGAAACCTTCCTTTTTTCCCCTTCATTTATAACATCAATAATAGTTTAGTATTTCAGGTACTTATTGATTTTTTAACAGTTAAGAATTTAAGTGGCATCATAGTTGCTATTTAGATTCCTGCGAGGCATCTGGATAAATATGCTGAATCAATTTAAAGGTTGAATAGTATTATGGATAAAAAAAAACAAAAGCATGAAGAAAAAAGAGGGCAGGCCAAACGATCCATTTTAATCAATATGATAATTGTTCCATTTATTCCTTTTTTATTGGTCATTGGCGTCAGTTTCTATTTTTTTACCACTGCACTTGAAGACAGGACTGTCAACAGTTTAAAAAGGATAGTACAAGATCATTGTGACATGATCGACTCCTTTTTGATAGAACGAAAATCAGACCTTGAACTCATTACAAATACCTATAATTTTGACGAAATCAATTCTGCCAAATCTATTAACATTATATTTGAAAATTTAAAAAACCGGT
>JAGLFI010000070.1 GCA_023144585.1 Desulfobacula sp.
AATTTCCTAACCGGACACAACTGTGTAAACGTATTGATATATATTTTATCTTTTATTTTTGTAAGCTTGCTTTCTTTTGAAACATAATTTAATGTAAGCTTTTGCTTGATTGATAATTTTCTAAGTTCTTTATGCATACCCATTTTCAATGTTGTAAGAATTTTTTGAATTCCATATAATTGTTTTCCATTATGTTTTCGCATTGCAATCCCTGTTCTCAAATGGTTTAATTTTTTACTTCAATTTCAAATTCAGTAAAATATATGTACTAAAAAAAAAGTATAGATGCTATCTTCTATTTTTTTTAACAGGAGATCAGTCATATGGGCGAACAACACATTGAGATAATACAATTATTTAATGCACCTGTAGATACGATTTTTAACATTTTAACTGATCATCAGGCTTTCGGGCAATTGATAAATGCAAAAATTAAACGAATTGTTGACAGCCCGGGGGACAACAAGAATGGTCTGGGGGCAGTCAGGCGTGTCAAGGCTTTCCCGGCGCCGGCTTTTGAAGAAACTGTGATTGCATTCAAGCCAAATCTATTGCTGGAGTATGAGGTAAGCAAAGGAAGCCCTATTAAAGATCATAAAGGCCGAATGGAATTTTTTGATGAGCAGGGCAAGACCAGGGTTCATTATACAATTGATTTTAAACCGAAATTGCCTTTTATTTTTTTAGGGTTTGTTTTAAAAAAGGTACTTGAAAAATCCCTGGGTGATGGATTAAAAAAACTTGCCGGCCGGTACTCAGCAGGTTAGCTTTGACCTGCCCCGGGAATCAGGGCAGGTTTAACTATTTTATTAATATTTGTCTTTGATAAAGGCAAGGGTTTCATCCATGGCTGTCAAGGTCAGGTACAGGTCTTCTTTGCTGTGTCTATAACTGATATAAGCATGGTGAAAGGGGGTGAAAAAGAATCCTTTTCGAATAAGCTGGGTGTAAAAATCCTTGCGTTTGCCTTTGTAGGCACCTGTTTCATCCTTTTTAAAGGTGATGTAGAACATGGGAGCCACACCGGTCAGTTCGGCACCCACATCATGTTTGTCAATCAGGGCCTGGATTTTTTCCATAAACCACTCACCTTTTTTCCAGATGTCGTCCAGCACATTTTCCCTCTCAAGGATTTCTATGGTTTTAAGCGCTGCAATAAAGGCTTCACTGTTGGGAAAAAAAGTAGAAGAAATAAACAGCTTTGATTCAGCTGCCATCATGACATCTTTTTTGCCTGTTACAACTGAAAGAGGGTATCCATTGGCCATGGCTTTCCCAAGGGCTGTTAGATCAGGGGTTACATTATAAAGTTCCTGGGCTCCGCCCATTCTAAGCCTGAAGCAGGTGCGGATTTCATCGTATATCAGGACAGCACCATATTTGTCTGCAAGTTTTCTTGCCCCTTCAAGAAATCCCGGGGCAGGTGTCTGCATTTTTTGATGGTTGGGATGGCCCAAAGGGGTCATTATGATGGCAGCGGTGTCATCCCCATGGGTTTTCATAAGTTCTTCAAGCTGGTCAAGCCTGTTGTATTGAAATTCATAGACATCTTCAAAGAATTTTTTTGGGATTCCGCCTTTCATTTCAATACACCAGTCATGCCATCCATGGTAACCGCAGCGCATCACCTTGAGCTTGCCGGTATGCGCTCTTGCAATACGGACAGCAGCTGTGGTGGCATCAGAACCTGTTTTTAAAAAAATACTCATTTCAGAGGACGGTATAATCTGAGTCAACTTTTTGGCCAGAATATTCTGGTATTTCTGGGTCAGGGTGAAACAAAATCCTTTTTCATTGATTTGTTTATACACTGCGTCATCCACCTCTTTTTCACGATATCCTAAAATGATGGGGCCGTAGCCACAGAGAAAATCAATAAATTTGTTGCCGTCAACATCAATCAAATGTGCGCCTTTGCCTGATTCAAGAAATATGGGATATTCTCCATCAATAAAATCACCAGGTTTCCTGGCCCCCAGCACTCCTCCGGGGATGAGTGCGCTCGCTTCTTCAAAAAGCGCCTGACTTTTAGTGATATTTAATTTTGGTGTCTCTTTCATGGGAAAGCTCCTGTACAGTTTTAAACTCAGGGTTAAACTTCAAACATGGATGAAATTTTTTCTGTCTGGTGGATTCGTGCACCTCTTTTTAAAAATGCGCCAAGAAATTTAGCAGGATCAACACAGCCTTCCGGTGCCACAACACCTTTTTGGGTTATCTCTCCAGCATCCATCATAAGTGATGCTATGGAGGCGGGAAGTCCTGTTCCCGGAGCCATTCTGCCTACCATGTCTGCTGTATAGGTGACTTTTTGTCCATTTCTTTTCCCTTTGACAATGACTTTAAGACCCGAAGACTGCGGTCCGTTATCCCTTCCCTCGGGGATAGTTTCCCAAAGTTTAAGTGCAATGTCATAGGGTGTTACGTTGGTGCCCCTGATATTGATGGGGTCTGTACCTAAAAGACCTGTGTTTTTTTGTTCCTGTATTAATTCATCCACCCATAAAGGTATAAGTGCTCCTTTGATAATGACATTTTTAACACCTTTAATATATTTGGGCAGGGTCAAAGGCTGGGGATGACCCACATAGCGAACATGACATGTTCCAATGGGATCAAGGAATTTTTCAGCCACAGGTTCAGTTCCGCCTTCCACTTGAACCAGTTTTCCATCAATGTATTGAGGAATTTTTCCCAGCGTCATATGAAGACTGTGATCCCATGCAGCCCCTGCAAGTTCGGCAATGCTCACCACCCAATAAAGATACACTTCATCCACAGAGTCTAGTTTGTCTGCATACCATTTAACCAGAATATTGTTGGTTCCCGGATCAGAACCCATGCCGGTGAGAACAGTGATGCCGGCTTCTTTGGCCATTTTATCAATATCAGAGTTGAAAAGAATCTCGGTTCCTTCGTAGTCATCACAGATATCAATATAGTTTACCTTTGCCTCAACAGCCGCTTTTGCAACAGGCACGGCAGTTTTGTAAAAGGGACCTGCACAGTTGATCACCACATCAATCTCTTTGAATGCCGTCACCATGACGTCGTGATCATTGACATCCATCTTGATGAGACTGGCTTTCTCACTGTCACGCAGTTTAGGTGCCAGTCTTTCCGGGTCCGGGTACAAGTCCGCTAATATAACGGCTGTAACCTGTTCTTGTTTTATCAGGTCTCTTGCAACGCCCTGACCCATACCGCCGACCCCACCTATTATCAATGCCCGCATGTTTTTCCTCCTGTATTATATTTAAATTGTATGTATTTACTTTTTAAGACCCTACTTTTAATACCAGGGCAGCCCCTGTATCCCCGGCAGCACACCCTGTAAAGAGCATATATCCGCCGCCCTTGTCTGCCAGTTCTTCAATGCCTTCAATGATCAGCCGTCCAGCTGTAGGTGCCTGGGGGTGGCCGAAGATAAGAGAAGATCCAAAATTATTAAATGTGTTCACGTCAATATTCATCTGGTTGGCAAGATAAATGTCATTGGCGGCAAAGGGATTGTGAGTCTTGATCACGTTCACGTCCGTAATGGAGATACCGGCCTTGTCCAGGGCCATTTGGGCGGCAGGAACCACTGCCATTGCCATGAAACCCTTTTTTGATCTTGAAAATCCATAGGAGACAATCTGTGCATCTTTTGAGGAATCTTTACTTAGTTCACCCGCTTTTCCTTTGGAGGTGACAATCAAACCGCAGTTACCGTCAGCCGGGTGGGTCTGGGACCCGAAAGTATGGGAACCATCCGGCAGTACCGGCCGTAGTTTCTCAAGGCCCTGCCTTGTGGTGGGCATAATCCCTTCATCTGCATCCATCTGAATGGTTTTTTTTCTGGATATCCGTATGCTGATTGGAAACATGTATTTTTTCTGGAATTCCCTGTCATTGGCAAGGCCGTCCATATACTGTTCATAACGCCGCAGGGCAAGTTCATCACATTGCTCCCTTGTTACGCCCGTCTCTTTGGCAACATTTTCCGCCGTCTGGATCATGGTATTTTTTGCCCAGGGATCATTGTTGAATTGGTCCATGACCCAGTTTTCTGAAATTACCTGCCCGCCAGGGCCCTTGGGATTGGGCCAGATGGTGTGTGGGCCGTTGGAGCATCTGTCCGTCATCAGGGTGAATACCTGTTTGTAAATTTTTGTTTCAATGCCCATGGCTGCCTGGAATACAACAGTGGTAGAGGTTGAACAGGCCTGGCTGACAAGACAACCAGGGATATTATGGGCGCCGATTAAAGCAGATGCCCAGGGCCCTCCATAAAAAACATGGGGCTGGCCCACAGTAGCGCCGAGAATCAAATAATCAAAGATATCAGGGCTGATATCCTTTGTTCCAAGCCAGTTCTTAGCAGTTTGGGATCCAAGAACAATGGAATGTTCATTGGCCAGGCTCCCCTGCCATTTGGAAAAAGGACTTGAATAATAGCCTTTGTACGGAATAAACGCTTTTGTTAACATGATTAAATTCCCTAAAATTATGATTGCTAAATTATCATTTCACCAGATCTATAACTAGATTAATGACCGGATCTTAGATTTGGTCAATTATTGTATTTTTTTAAAATGGCTTCCAGTACACTGCCGCCAATGGCCCGTGCTTTTTCTGAGATTGTAGTGCAATATTCAACATTCCCTCTGGGATCAATGTCACCGATTTTCAGCTTGTCTGTGACATTGATGTTATTTCTTATTTGTCCTCTTATGATTCCGTCTATTTGAGTGATGACCGGCTGGTTGTCAACATACCCAATCACATCATTTTTTTTGACAAGAGTTCCGATGGATAAAGAAGACGTAAAGATGCCGGTGCAGGGAGAGCGAAGAACCCTTTCTATGGTATACCCGTTTATATTGCCGGGGGCTCCGGTGTTCGGTTCGGGACAACCCTTTAAAATGATTCTTCCAAGGTTGTGGCCCCGGTTGGTTTCTATGGCCATATGAACATCTTTGCCTGCCTCAAATCCCGGTCCAAGCCCAATAACCAAAGGTGCTTCGGACAGATTGGTTCCCAGGTTTTTTTTTGCAATAATCGCATCAATCACCACATGGGGTCGGATCGCTTTTATGAATTCCCAAGCCGGGTCAACAATGACCGGGATGCTATTGCTTTCCCATGCAGAACGAATTTCATTGATATCTGAAACTTTTTTTGCCTTAAGACCTTCCACGATTATTTCTTCATCATGGACGGCCTCGCAGAAACTGACCTGTCGCCTGACAGCCATGGGGCTTTGAATTTCCATCATGAAGATATTTTTAAAATTTGATTGAAAAAGACGACAGGCAAGCCCTGTGGCCATTTCTCCAGCGCCCTTTATAGCGATAATTAATTCTGAGATGTTTTTTGTTTCCATTTTTTCTAATGCCCGTATTCACAAAAGATTGTAAGATTAAGGATTTTTGCGGGTGCACAAATGGTCACCCCATAAAAAACAGCAGGTTTGTCTGCATCAATAAAGTTTGAAATGGTGTTGTTGACAATGGTTGAACCGGTTGCAAATATCATGGTGCACCACTTGATGGCATCTTGGGTATTTTTTTGTGATTCAATGGTGATGTTGAAAATTTTTTTTCCGATATTGTCCTTATCCAGATCCACCGCCCGTACCTGGCAATGGGAAGCGAGTATCTCAAGAAATCTTGGTTGATGTCCGACCAGAAGCACCTTTGAATCTTTCGAGATAATATCAGGAAGTGTTTTTGCACAAAGAACCGGCTCCTTGTCCTTGCAGTGAATGGTCTTGTCCACAAGGCCAAGATGCCTGTAAACAGCATTTAACCCGGCAATAAAAGAGGCCCGCTCCCTGTTGGAGGAAAGATCCCCGGAAACCTCTATTGACAAGAGATCTTTAACGCGATAGCTCCTGGTTTCAAACTCATCCGTAAAGCTCTGGCCCTTTGCATTGAGAAAATCAGCCTCAACCATGACCTCTTTGCCTTTGATAATGGGGTAGTCATCATGATCAGGAGTCCCGATGGCCTCCCGGGCTGAAAGGGCCTTGCACGTGATGCCGATAGGCTTATCTGCAAGATCATGGGAAATTATTTCTTTTTCCAGAGCGTTTTTTAAAGTATCATAGATGGTATCCGACATTTATATCTCCCTATAGAACGTGTTTCTTTTTTCTTTGTGGGTTTTTATTGCCTTCAATATCGGCTGTAACAGATATGTAAAGGCAATCATAATAAGGATGATACCAACCAAATTTATCTGCCGAATGAACAGACAGGATAGTGACAGATCTCGCAGTTCATGCACAAACCGCCGTGACCCATGGCTGCAATATCATCTTCCCTGATAGTTTCACCGGCAAGAACCCTTGGAAAAATCAG
>JAGLFI010000071.1 GCA_023144585.1 Desulfobacula sp.
TGGGAAAGCGGGTGGTGGCAATCACCCTGGCCCCGGCCTTAAGCATCATCATGGTGGCCTGGTATCCGATCTTGAGCCGTGAGCCTGTGATTAATGCCACCTGTCCTTTCAGGGAAGTCGTCTGGAAGCGTTTTTGATAATTAAATTCTGCACATTCCGGGCACATGGTGTCGTAAAAGTGATGTAGCTGCTTAAATTCAGCTTTACACACATAGCAGTTGCGTGGTGTCTCCAACCTTTGTTTGTTGTTTTTTTTGTTGGTTTTCCCATCGTCAAATGAAATCTGCCGGGGTGCTGTAAATATATTGGTTTCCCTGGCCCTGCGTATCCCTGTGGCTGCCCGCAGCCGGCGTTCTTTTTTTACAATGGCCAATCGTTTTTGCAGTTTTTTGTTCTTTTTGCGTTTTTTAATTTCCGCTTTGTCCGGCCGGGATATTTTTCCGGCTGCAGTGATCAGAGCGATCCGTTCAGGTTCCGGCAGGCAGGCCAGAAGTTCGGACCGGTCCGCAATCTTTTCCAGAATGGGAATACATCTGCGTATGGCCGCCAGGGTCTCCTGTTTGTCGTCAATTTTTGTGTCTGTGCTGATGAGTCTCACCTTAATTGAATATTTTTTGGATTAAAAATAGCTGGACCCGTCCCAGCAATGTGTGCAAAGTCTGTTTTTGGGAAGGCCGATGGCTTCAACTAAATCCTCCAGTTTTTGGTACCGGATGCTGGTAAGATTTAACCGGTCTATGATTCTGCCGAGCATGGCTGTGTGTTTGTCTGATCCATCCATGGCATAGTCTGTCAAATCCGTATCTTCGGTCCCCTCAATTTCATAAATGGCCTTCCGGCCGGCCAGGTCCAGGGTTGACCGGGATGTTGAAAAATTTAAGAATTCACAGGGATGGATGAGGCATGGACAGGCAATCCTCATATGAACTTGTTTTGCACCGTACTCATATAAAATCTTGGTATTGTCCTTTAGCTGGGTCCCCCTTACAACTGAATCGTCACAGAAGATGATACGCTTTCCCTGGATAATTTCTCTGATGGGAATCAGCTTCATACGGGCCACAAGATCCCTCATCTCCTGATTCTGGGGCATGAAGCTTCTGGGCCAGGTAGGGGTATATTTCACATAGGGTCTCATGTAGGGAAGCTTGCTCTCATTGGCAAATCCTATGGCATGCCCGATACCCGAATCAGGAATACCCGCCACGAGATCTGCTGTTTGGGTTTCTCTTTTTGCCAGTGCTGCTCCACAATTATACCGGACGTTTTCTGTGTTGATTCCTTCATAGGAAGATACCGGATATCCGTAATACACCCATAAAAATGAGCAGATTTGCATGTCTTCACCCGGTGGCTGAACCTGTTCGATACCCTCGGGGGTTATCAGGATGATTTCATTGGGCCCGACATAGTGTTCGACCTCAAAACCAAGATTTGAAAAGGCACTGGATTCGGAGCTTGCTGCATAGGCATTCTCACGTTTTCCTATCACAATGGGGGTTCTGCCCAACCTGTCTCTGGCGGCATAGATCCCGGAATCGGTTAAAATCAGCATTGAGCAGGATCCTTTGATCTTTGTCTGGGCGTTTAAAATTCCTTCCTCAAAAGATCCTTTCTGACCGATCAGAATCGCCACAAGCTCTGTGGGGTTGATCTCACCCTGGCTTGTTTCGGCAAAGTGAATATTCCGTGAAAATGCTTCCTGGGCGAGATCCTCAAGATTTGCAATTTTACCAACAGTAACAACGGCAAATTTTCCAAGATGGGAATGAATGATAATCGGCTGTGAATCTGTATCACTGATAACACCTATCCCCATATTCCCGGCCAGGTTATTAATATCCGACTCAAATTTTGATCTGAAATACGCATTTTCAAGGTTATGAATTGACCGATGAAATTCTTTTTTATTCACAGTCGCCAGGCCGCCGCGCTTGGTTCCTAGATGGGACAGATAGTCTGTCCCGTAAAAAAGCTCTTTGTTGCATGCTTTTTTAGAAGCACAACCAAAAAAACCGCCCATAATCTCTCTCCCATTTTTAAAAATTAATCATCTTCCCTTTTCATACCAGATAGGATCAATTAATAGTTATTATTTAGGATGTCAAACAAATTATTTGAATGCTTTGAAATGAGGGAAATATAGTGGTCAGGGCTTGACACTTTCCCGTAATAGTCGCATAAAAAGAAGGGTATCATCTATAACAAATTCAGTCAGGAGAGGGGTATGGGACAGAATAATGCTGTATTTCTAGAAATTTTTGAATGGTTTGACAAGACAGGTCAGGAAATTGTGCAACGTATCCCGGCTGAAGGGTCTGCTGAAATTAAATTCGGTGCACAGATGATCGTAAGGGAGAGCCAGGTCGGTATTTTCTTTTACAATGGAAAAGCGATTCATGTGTTTGGAGCCGGACGGCATACATTGAAAATCGCCAATATTCCTATCCTGAATAAGATCTTGTCCATACCCTGGGGCATGACCAGTCCTTTGAGAGCAGAAGCCTATTTCATCAATATGAAAGTTTTTTTGGATTTAAAATGGGGAACCCGTGATCCTGTAGCATTTAAAGATAGTGAACTGGGGTTGATTCGCCTTCGGGCCTTTGGTATGTTCAATATTCGGATCATCCAGCCTTTGCTGTTCATCAATTCCCTTATCGGTACCATGGCCAATTTCACTACGGCAGATATTGAGGAGTATCTTGGCAAGGTTATTGTTTCCAGGTTCAATGACTATATGGGGGATAACCTGGACATCATCCTTAACCTTCCGGGCAAATATGAAGCCTGGGCAGAAGGATTGCAAAAAAGTCTGACCGATGAATTCAGCCGGTTTGGACTGGGCCTGACCGATCTGTTTATCAATTCCATCACGCCGCCTCCTGAGGTGCAAAAACTCATGGATGATCGCAGTGCACTGGGACTGTTGGAAGACATGAACAAGCTCATGCAGTTAAAAGCAGCCACAGCCATGGAAAAAGCGGCTGAAAATCCAGGGACTGCCGGTCAGGGGATGAGCATGGGGCTTGGCTTTATGATGCCTTCCATGATTTCCAGAATGATGGATTCACAGGCTTCCGGTGCTTCACCAAAAGAAACCGGACAAAAATGCCCGGATTGCGGGCAGATGATTCCTAATGATGCAGGGTTTTGTCCCTTTTGCGGTCACCAGATCATGGTGTTTGAGCAATGTGATTCATGTGGCAAAAACCTGTCTGTCAGTGCCAGATTCTGCCCCAGATGCGGGACCAAGGTAGAGAAAAAGAAGACTGCTAAATTCTGTCAGGCATGCGGCACACAAAATTTGACGAATTCAAGCTATTGTAACAATTGCGGTGAGCAGCTATAGCTTCCAAATAGACATGCAGTGCCCCCAGTGCGGGGCACCGGTTGTTTTAGAAGAAACGGAATGTATTGTCCGATGCAGGTTCTGCAGGACCAGTAACATTATCCATACCCACCCCTATCCCTGCTATTATATGGAACCCAGACAAAAAAAATATGCCGGTCTTCAGATTGCATATGTGCCCTACTGGCGGTTTAAGGGACTTGAGTTCCGTTTGGGAACAAAGCAACCGGGTTTTCGGGTTATAGATCATTCTTACCTGGCGGTTGATAAAAGCGGACTGCCGGTATCTCTGGGACTGCGTTCCCAGACCCAGAAACTAAAGTTTATTCAAAAAGGTATTTTGGAGTCATTTTTACTACCTGTGATTTCCAGAAAAGATATTCTCAAACAGATTGCCGGAGATGGTGAAAAAAAAGTACATATCGGTGAGATTTTAAGCCTGGTTTTTATGCCTTTTTATCAGGATACGGATATCCTGTATGACGGGTTGTCCGGAAAAGTGATTGCCATGCATCATTCAGATCTCCCGGCTCATAAAAAATCACCGGCATATCACCTTGAGTTCACACCCAGCCTATGCCCAAACTGCGGGTGGGATCTAAAAGGGGAAACAGATTCCCTTGTTCTGCATTGCAGCAATTGTATGAGTTTTTGGCTGATCCATAATAAAAAGCTGAATAAGTTTAAGGCCATGTTTTATGATAAAAGACAGGATACAGACATGCAGATGCCTTTCTGGCGTCTTGAGATTGAATTTAAGACCCTGGAATGCTCAACCTATACCCATTGATAAAAATTGCCAATATCCCAAAGGTTGTCAAAGAAGAGCACGAAAAGCAGCCATTGTATTTTTATGTTCCGGCATTTAAGATTAATCCCAAATTGTTTTTAAGAATCGGTAAGCAGATAACTCTGGCACAGATTGAACCGGCCCAGCAGATCAGGAAAATACCCAAAATCAGGTTTCATCCGGCTGATTTGCCTCTTGAGGAAGGTTTTTAGGCAATTTTGCCTATACTCATGAGTCTGTGCACCTAAAAAAAAGAAATCTGGAATCTTCTGGCAAAAGAAAAACTGAAATTAAAATCATTCAGCCTTACGTATATCCCGTTTCGAGCATTTGGGAGTGAGTATATCCAGGATACGCTTGGCTTTAGTATTCCAATAAATTCTCTGAAATTCGGCAGGCAGTTATAGTTGTGATTTTTTTTCTTTTTTCAGCCGAAGGATAAGTTCTTTTTCCAGGTGTTGAATGATAATTTTTAAGATACGGCTTTCCCGGACAGGGCCGGAATTATTCCACCCCATTTTTATTGCCCGGTCCTTTATTTTTCTAAATTGGGTCAAAGAATCGGCAACAGTCTTCCAGGCAAAGAGTTTTTGCAGGATATGGCGTTCTTCAGAGCTTAAGTCTTTTGCCGTATCTATTGTTTTACCACTATCTATTGTTATGATCACTTTATGTCTTCCTTCACATTAAATATCCCTGCATAACGATTTTATTTCGTTAGCACAGGGCGATATTTCATAGCTGACTACAGGTTAAATTCTTCAGCCCAGATTGAAAATCTTTTTGCGTGGTTTTTATTTATTTTTTCAAGTTCCTCAATGATTTGAATTGTGGTTATTTTTCTGTTTGCATGTTTCGGACTTTTGGAGTGATATTTGTCTGCAACACAGATAATTTTTTCTTCAATGCTGATGGGGATCATATCTCTTTGGGGCAATGGAAGGTTATTTGATATGATATTTTCTTTTGTAATTCCCGCACCGATATGCCGCTCACAGACAAGGCCGTATTCAGGGGCCAGTCCCTGTTCATCCAAAAGCTTTCGTCCAAGGTATCCGTGACAGATATAAGGAGAGTCGCCATTACAGCCAATGGAGCGGGCATTGGTCTGAAATATGCCGATATCATGCAGCATGGCAGCAGTTTTAATAAATTTAAAATTCAGGTTTAGATGCGTCAAGGAGTTGGCAATTTCAAGACTTTTTTCAGTGACAATTTGACTGTGTTCAACCAGAACCTGGTAAAGTTTTGTACCGGGAGTATAAAACTTTTCAATGATGAAGAGCGGCTCCATTTTTAAGAAAGTAAAACTCCTTCAATAAACGGGTCCAGATCGCCATTCAAAACCCTGTCCACATCCCCCACTTCAAAATCTGTTCGATGGTCTTTTACCATCCTGTAGGGGTGAAGAACATAGGACCTGATCTGGCTTCCCCAGGCAATATCATCTTTACCGTCATGAAGCGTCTGCATTTTTTTATCCTGTTTGTCCTTTGCAATCTGGTAAAGTCTTGATTTTAAAACCTTAAAGGCAATCTCTTTGTTGCGGTGCTGGGAAGGTTCCTGCTGGCACTGGACCACCACTCCGGTGGGGAGATGGGTGATCCTGACCGCACTGCTGGTTTTGTTGACATGCTGTCCGCCGGCACCACTGGCCCGGTACACATCAATTCTCAGATCTGACTCATCGATGTCGATTTTAATTTCATCTTTAATTTCAGGATAGACAAATACCGAGGCAAAGGATGTATGACGTTTTCCGCTTGCATTATAAGGGGATATCCTGACAAGACGATGAACGCCTGATTCAACCTTCATAAACCCATAACAGTTTTCCCCGGAAACCAGAAGGGTCGCCCCTTTAATTCCGGCCTCATCCCCTGGCTGATAATCAATAATCTGAAATTTATATTCTTTTTTATCGATCCATCGGGTGTACATGCGAAAAAGCATTTCAGCCCAATCCTGGGAATCTGTTCCACCGGCACCGGCATTGATGGAAACAAGCGCATCCCTTGCATCGTCTTCACCGTCAAGGGTAATCTGAACTGAGATTTTTTTTATTTTTTTCTCAAGCACGGATAAAAGGGTGCCCACTTCTTTTTCACTGTCTTTGTCTGACTCTTCAAGGGCAAGTTCTAAAAGAACATCCGCAT
>JAGLFI010000072.1 GCA_023144585.1 Desulfobacula sp.
ACTATTTTTCTTGCAAAAGCAGCCAGGGTAACTGCATTTTTGTCCGGCAGGGCTTATATCACGCCTCAGGATATCAAGATTGTGGGACCGGATGTGCTGAGACACAGAATTATCTTGAGTTTTGAAGCAGAGGCAGAAGATATCTGTACTGACGATATCATCCAGACCGTTTTTGATTCGGTTGAAGTGCCCTAAAGGATGTGATACCAGATGATTCCGGCTCACATAATTAAGAAGATAAAGCGGATCCACATTAAATCCAGCCGTACGGTAACCAGTATCATGGCAGGGCAGTATAAATCTGTGTTCCGGGGATCGGGCATTGAATTTGAAGAAGTGAGAGAATATTGCCCTGGAGATGATGTCAAAATTATAGACTGGAAAGTGTCGGCAAGACTGGGTAAACCCTTTGTCAAACTTTACAGGGAAGAGCGTGAAAGCATTGTCATGCTGCTGATTGACATGAGTTCATCTTTAAAATTCGGGACATTTTCAGGTCCGAAATTTGAGAGAGCAGCCGAGGTGGCATCGGTGCTTGCGTTTAATGCCATTAAAAACTCTGATAAAGTAGGGGCAATTTTTTTCACGGATCAGGTGGAAAAATATATCCCGCCTAAAAAAGGATCCGGTTATATCTGGCGGGTGATCAAGGAGATATTTACCTTTTTGCCCCAGGGGAAAGGAACCAATATATCGGCAGCTCTGGACTATCTTTCGAAAATATCCAAGAAAAGATCTTTTGTGTTTGTTCTGTCTGACTTTCTGGATGACGGCTATTTGAAAAGTTTGAGAACTATTCGACAGAGGCATGAGATCATTGGAGTGATGATTTATGATAAAGGGACGTTTGAGCTTCCTTTAAAAGGTATTATCACTCTGTCTGATTTTGAAACTTCCAAAGAAATTATTTTTGACGGATTTGATAAAAAAATTCAAAAAAAATTTACGTCCAGAAAATTGTCACACCACAACAAAACATTGAGTATCTTTTCCAAAGCCAAAAGTGATGTGATCGAGCTCGAAACCAGTGCTTCGGTATCTGATACTTTGCTGCAATATTTTAGATTCAGGGAGAGGCGATTGAGGTAAATGCAGGATATCCATGACATAAGACCCCCGGTTCAGGTTGGTTTTGATCCAATGGTGATCAAAACCATTTTATTGGTATCGGGGGGGATCATTCTTTTAGTTCTATTGTTTTTTTTGATCAAAAAATATTTTAAAAAGAGGAAACAACCTAAAGATCTCAAATATCTTCCCGAACCTATGGCACCTTATGAATCTGCATTAAAAGAACTGGAGCTTCTTTTTCAAAGCCGGGTACTTGATCCAAGACTCTTTTATTTTGACTTAATCGCTGTCTTAAAAAAATATATCGGCCGCTCCTATGAGATCAATGCTGTTGAGATGACCTCACAGGAATTTATCAAAGGCATCAATCGGCTTAACCTTGATCAAGTGGCAAAAAAAGATATTGCAGGGTTTCATGAAAGATCTGATCCGATCAGGTACGCCGGCATTGTTCCGGGAAAAGACCGGGCAAAAGAGGACCTCTTATTTATCAAAGAAACGATTCATCAAATAGAAAAAGGCCTGATAAGGCTTAAGAAAAAAAAAGAGGAGAGTCCATAATGTTTAGATTCGCCTCGCCCCTATTTTTATTACTGCTTTTTGTACTTGCCTTTGTCTGGTTTCTACAGCTTAGAAAAAAAAGTGCCGACCATATTAAGGTGTCCTCGCTAAAAGGAGTTGAGCTGCTTTCACACTCTTTCATGGTAAGGCTATCAAAATTCATTCCTTTTTTTAAAATTATATCTCTTATCTTTTTGATTCTGGCGCTTGCAAGGCCTCAGTGGGGGGATCAAAAAATTAATGTGACTACCGAAGGAGTCAATATTATTCTGGCCCTTGATCTTTCCGAATCAATGCGGGCCCTTGATTTCAGCCTTGATGTTAAAGGGGATAAACAAATTATTACCCGGCTGGCAGCAGTGAAAATTGTGGTCCAGGATTTTATTATGAAACGGGAAGGGGATCGTATTGGTATGGTTGTCTTTGGATCAAATGCTTTCACTCAATTGCCGCTGACCCGGAATTATAATACCATTGCCTTTATTCTGGACCGGTTGAAAATCGGGGCGGCAGGACCCAGAACAGCCATTGGAGATGCCATAGGTATCTCATTGAAACGGCTGGAAGATATTCAAAGCAAATCCAATATAATTATTTTGATGACAGACGGTAAAAGTAATTCAGGGGAACTTTCCTGGCAGGATGCAACAAAAATTGCCGCCCAGAGAAAGGTGAAAATTTATACCATCGGGGTCGGCACAAAAGGAGAAGCCCCGTTCCTTGTGGACGGCCTGTTTGGCAAGCGGTATGTGTATCAAAAAGTGGATGTTGATCTGGAGGTCTTAAAAACAATTGCCGAAGAGACACATGCTGACTTTTTTGAAGCAAAGGATTTACACTCACTTGGGCGGATTTATGAGATGATCAACAACCTTGAAAAAACAAAGGTGGATGTTGAAAAATGGGTGGAGTATAAGGAATTATATTCAGGAGTTCTTGTGGCTGGTTTAATCAGTCTTCTTGTTTATATTCTTTTGAGTAACACACGGTTTTTAAGGGTACCGTAAATATGCAATTTACCCATCCATATTTGTTGAATTTATTATGGGCTTTAATCCCGGTATTTGGGATTATGGTGTATGGTATTCGGAAAAGAAAAAAAATACTTTTTGGATTTGCAGGTCAAAGCATGTTTCCTTTAATTATCCCGGGATTTGATTCCAGAAGAAGGTGGATAAAGGCCATCCTGATTACCCTGGCATCCGGGTTTGCCATTGTTGCCCTGTCAGGGCCGCAACTGGGATACAAATGGGAAAAGACAACACAAAAAGGGGTGGATATTATGATTGCCCTTGACTGCTCGAAAAGTATGCTGGTCCAGGATATTAAGCCCAACCGCCTTGAACGGGCAAAAAGAGAAATCATTGATCTGCTGCGCATGATGAAATCCGACAGAGCAGGACTTGTGGCTTTTTCAGGAAGAGCTATCCTCCAGTGCCCGTTAACCCTTGATCATGAAGCATTTAATATTTTTTTAAAGGTTCTTGAGCCCGGGTTTTTACCTGTGGGCGGAACCAACCTCTCTTTAGCAATTAAAGAGTGTTATAATGGTTTTGAAAAAGAGTCTGATACTGAAAAAGCCATCATTATTATTACAGATGGTGAAAGTACCACGGGTGATGTGGAAACAACAGCCAAAGAGATGGCAAAACGGGGGATTAAAATTTTTTGTATCGGAGTCGGAGATCTTGCCGGCGCACCCATACCCGATGAAAAGGGCGGGTTTAAAAAGGATGGTTCCGGTAATATTATTTTATCAAAGGTGGATACAAAGACCCTTGAAAAACTGGCAGCTATAACAGGCGGGACCTATGTCAGGTCTGTGGCCGGGGATATGGATCTTGACCTGATCTATAAGGATAAGATCCTTGGGACCATGGAACGAAAGGCCCTTACATCCGGAAAGAAAAAAGTCTGGGAAAACAGGTATCAATGGTTTTTATTCCCCTGCCTGGTTTTATTGCTGATAGAATTCATCTTGTTTTCAAAAAAACAATTAAAAGAATTGGCCATGTTTATTTTTGTATTTGGCTTCAGTATTTTTTTGTCCCAGAATGGGTCTGCTTATGCCCAAACGGTTTCTTCAAGCGTTAAACAGGGAATACAAGCCTTTGATGCGCAAAACTATGAACAGGCTAAAAAACATTTTATTGATGCCCAGCTTGCGAATCCGGAAAATGCAAAACTTTATTATAATATTGGTGCGGCAGCCTATATGAATAAAGAGTATGAGCAGGCTCAAAAAAATTTCCTGCAGGCTATTAAAACAGATGATATCAAACTGCGCCATGATGCCTGGTATAACCTTGCCAACACAGAGTATCGAATGGGAAATCTGGATGAGGCTATCAAAGGGTATGAAAATATTTTAAAAGAATTCCCGGAAGATGGGCAGGCAAAAGAAAACCTTGAGTTTGTCAAACAAAAAAAGCAGGAGAAGCAGGAACAGGAATCAAAATGCGATAAAGATAAAGACAATAAAGAAAACCAAAATCCGGGAAAAGACCAGGACAAAAATCAGGAGAAAATGAATTCCGACCAGAACAAAAATAAATCAAAAGAGCAAAAGCAGCAGAATAAACAAACGCCTGAGAACAAGCAGGAAGATAACCCTGAAGAAACACAATCTCAGGCCTCATCTCAGCCTCGGGAGAATAAAAATGCAAACCAGAATATGGAGAATATGCTCAATCGGCTTGAAGACAAACCTGGTCGTGCAATGATACCTGTGTTACAAGAACAAGATGTTGAAAAAGACTGGTAAAGATATGAATTTAAAAAGAATTTTTTTTATTACAATGATGTTGCTGGTAACACTACCTGCAATCGGTTTTTGCTTTGATGTCACAGCCTCTGTGGATAAAACCCGGATTTCCCGGGATGATTCTGTTCTTTTAAGGGTGATGTCTAATGGTGGCAAGGCAGAGCTGGATCTTTTCGTGGTCAAGGATTTCAAGGTGATACCCCGGGGATCTTCTTCAAGTTATAATTATATTAATGGAAAATCTGAAAGAAAGGCAACCTATCAATTTGTTCTTATTCCGCTATCAAAAGGAGAATTAAAGATTCCTGCCATAAAAGCTACAAGGAAGGGTCAAACAGCCTTTACCAGGCAAATCGTCATCCAGGTATCAGACCAGGTAGTGAACCCCAATGATGTTAAGGCATTGTTTGCCAGAGCCGATATGACAAACACCCGTCTTTTTGTAGGTGAGCAGGCAGTTTATACATTGAAGTTTTTTACTTCAAAAAGATTGTCAGGTTTGGGGTTTGAAAAGCCGCCTGAATTTAACGGACTTTCATCAAAAGCATTTGAAAAAGAAAAAACCTATACTCAGAATATCAATGGGTTACTTTACCAAGTGACCCAAGTCAATTATATCATTATCCCTGCAACTCCTGGAATATTCAATATCGATCCTGCGGTTCTGATTGCCAATGTGATGGTGAAATCAAAGCGTGATCCCCTGTTTGATTCTTTTTTTTCGTCTAACAGTTTTAAATCCGTACGGGTGGTTTCAAACCCGGTGAAATTTGAAGTCTCGCCTATGCCCCCATATCAGGGTAAAGGTAAATTTTCCGGACTTGTGGGTCGTTTTGATATTAAGGGGAATATGGATAAAACGAGTTTTAACGCCGGTGAATTGACGACGTTTACCATTAAAATTTCAGGATCAGGAAATATCATGGACGCAGGCCTCCCTGAAATTGACCTGGATATTAATGCATTCAAAGTGTATGACGACAATCCAATTGAAACCATTCATCTGACAAAAACCGGTTATGAAGGCTTTAAGATATTCAAAAAAGCCATTGTTCCTGTTAATCCGGGAAAATATGTAATCAAACAGATTCCATTGGTCTATTTTGATGTGGACAAAAAAGTCTATCAGACGGTTTCAACAGATCAGATTCAGCTTGATGTTACGCCTTCTGAAGAGATGTACCTTGCCACCCACTCATTAGATCGGTCAATGGATAAATCTGTTGTTAAACAAGAGGTCTCCCTTGTCAATAAAGATATCCTGGAAATAAAAGAAGGGCTTGTGGTATTGGAGGATTACAAGGAGATAGATCCTTTCCTTTTTATTTTATTGCTGTCAATTCCTGCAATCTTGTTTTCAGGGGTTAAACTTTTTACCGTGGTTACAAAAAAGGAATTATCTGTTGAAAAAGTAATGGAAGACAAGGCAAGGCATCATCTTAAACAGGCCAAAAAAAAAGACGGAGAGGATAAAGTAAGACATCTTTATTCAAGCCTGGTGGCGCTTATCCTGGCCAAGGGAAAACAAAAGGGCGAAACCGTTACGATAAGAGAAGCTCAAACCATTTTAATCGAGGCCCGGGTAGATGAGATCCAAATAGACCAGATCATTCATCTGCTGGAAAAAATTGAATCTGTCCGGTTTGGGGGAAAGCAGATTGATGAAAATAAAGGAAATCAGCTTTTTTTAAAGGCAAAGCAGATGATGAAACTGCTTTGCCTTGCATTGGTTTGTCTGGGAGTGTTTTCTTTTGTCCCTCAAAAAGTAATAGCCGATTCCACAGCCACATTTATAGATGGGATTAAAAATTACAAAGCCGGTCATTTCAAACAGGCGGCTA
>JAGLFI010000073.1 GCA_023144585.1 Desulfobacula sp.
ATATTACCAATATTCGAAATTTCATGAGTGCTGCACGCTCGGTTTCCCGTGTGAAACCCATTATTGCCTTGAAATCAGGCAGATCCAAATCCGAAGCCATAGCTGCTGCATCTCACACCGGTGCTTTGGCTGGTGAGGATGCTGTCTACGATGCAGCATTCAGGCGGGCTGGAATTTTACGTGTTAATGAATTTGAAGAATTACTGGACTGTTCAGAATTTTTGGCGAAACTTGGTCGTCCTTCCAGCCCGGGGCTTACAATTATAAGCAATGCCGGCGGACCTGGTGTTATGGCGGTAGATGCACTGGAATCCCATGGAATAGAGCCTGTCAATCTCAGTGTGGAAACCATTGGGAAGCTGGATAAAATTCTTCCTGAAAACTGGAGCCGGGCAAATCCCATAGACATTATTGGCGATACAGCACCGGAAATATATAATGAGGTTGTAAAAATATGTGTAAATGCACCGGAAACAGACGCCTTACTGCTGCTGTGTTCTCCGGCCGGAACCATGGATACATCGAGTCTGGCTAAATCTTTGATCCCATATTTGAAAACTCTGTCTTGTCCGGTTTTTACAGCATGGATAGGCGGTGATAATGTTCAAAAGGCAAGGCAGATTTTCAATCAGGCCGGTATTGTTACTTTTGATACGGCAGAGCGGGCGGTTAGAGCCTTTAAAAATCTTGATCAATACGGGTATAATATTGAAACTTTATTGGAAGTTCCTGTTCAGATTGACAAAAAACTGATTATCAACCGTTCCAGGGCTGGAGATATCATAAAAAAGGCCATTGCCACCCAGACTCAAAGTCTTACTGAGGTGGAGGCTAAAAATTTGCTGCGGGCCTATGGAATTTCAGTCAATACTACCAGGATTGCAGATTCCGAAAACATGGCTGTTCAAATATCTCAACAGGCAGGGTATCCGGTTGTTTTAAAGATTTGTTCAAAGGATATCCTTCATAAATCAGATTGTAACGGTGTTATCCTGAATATTAAGACAGCAGGAGAGGTCAAAAAGGCGTTTAGGGAAATAATAGAAAATGCCGGGGAATTTGCTCCTGACGCAAATATTGAAGGTGTAAGTGTTCAAGTCATGCAACCCCCTGCTGATTATGAACTGATCATTGGCGCAAAAACAGATCCCAATTTTGGCCCTGTTATCCTTTTTGGGATGGGAGGTGTTTTGACTGAAGTGTTCAGGGATACATCAATGGGATTGCCGCCGTTGAACCGGATTCTTGCCAGGCAGATGATAGAAGATATTAAAATATCCAGGGTATTAAGGGGATTTAGAAATTTCAAGCAAATCAATATTGCCTTGCTGGAGGAATTGTTGATAAGGACCGGAAGGCTGGTAACGGATTTCCCGGAAATCATTGAATTGGATATCAATCCCTTAATGGTTAAGAATGGCCATATAACAGCTGTGGATGCCAGGGTTCTAATCTCTGTGCCCTGCATTTCTTCGCCCATGCATTTAATCATCAGTTTTTATCCCTGGCAATATGAAAAAAAAGAAACAACGATAGATGGGCATGAGTTTTTTATGCGGCCCATTCGACCCAGTGATTCTGATCTGCTGATTAAGCATTTTGATTCACTTTCACCAAAAAGTGTTTATATGCGGTTTTTTTCACCCGTAAAACAATTATCTAAAGCCATGCTGATAAAATTTACACAAATTGCTTATGACAGGGAAGTCGCTCTTGTTGCTTTGATGGGACAGGGGACCGATAAAAAAATAGTCGGGGTATGCCGTATAATACTTGAACCCGATAAAACTTTGGGAGAATTTGCACTGGCCATCAGTGATGAATGGCAGGGCAAAGGAATCGGCTCATCGCTTCTAAAGCTATGTCTAAAGGCTGTTCAGACCAAGGGAATACAAAAAATTATGGGAATTGTCTTAGCTGAAAATACCCAAATGCTGATGCTTGGCAGAAAATTGGGATTTTCCGTTAAACGACATCCCGAGTCCGGGGAATATGACTTGATTATTGATTTTAGAGATATGCATATTGAATAGAAAATATTGAAAATTATGTAAATGCTATAGAAAAGATTTATTAATCCAGTTTTAGCAAATTTTAATGACTTAGAGGGACCAATGTATTTACAATTGGTCTAATAATTTTACAGAGTGTAAAAAAGCCTGACACATCTTTTGGTGCTGTCAGATTTTTTTACACAGCAGTTTTTTCGTCTTTTCAATAAGTTATGATTTGAATAGGTTCAGCTTGCTGCCTGGCATGTATTTTGATAGTAATAGAAGTGGAGTTATGAATGAAAAATTGTACATAGGATAAATATAATGGAACCATCTTCAATGGAACGGAAATTATTTTACCAGGTATTGACTAGAAAAATTACAGTCCTGATAGTGGTTATTTCTTTTCTTCCCTTGATGGTGACCACCGGTACCCTTTTTTATCGATTTAATCTGACCTATTCAGAAAAAATCCAGGCCCACATTTCAGAACTGGTTCAAAGGCATAGTCAGGATATTGATACCTTTTTGTTAGAAAAATTAGGAAATATCCGGTGTCTGGCACACCAACTTGAAACCACGCAACAGACGACAAAGGTATTTCTTCAAAACCACCTGGAATTATTAAAAAAAGAATATAGAGATGTATTTACGGATTTGGGACTGGTCAATAAAAACGGTATCCAGTTTGCGTATGAAGGACCGTTTAAATTAGAAAATGCGAATTATATAGACGCCCAGTGGTTTAAAAAAGCAATTAATAGACCGTTTTATATCAGTGATGTGTTTGCCGGTTTAAGAGGGCATCCTCATTTTATTATTGCAGTAAAGATTCAATCAAAGGGTTTTGATTATATTTTAAGGTCCACCATCAATTTTACGGCTTTTAATTCTCTAGTGGAAAATATTCATATTGGTAAAACAGGCATCGCCTTTATTATCAATAGTGAAGGCGAGCTGCAAACCCAAACCAACGTGGGACTCAAACAGTCCATTATCGCTTCAATGGTTGATCGAAACTGTTATAAAAACAATGAAACGGTTTTTGCAAAAAAAAAGGATGCCTTGGGAAATAAATATTTATGTGTGACATCCATGCTGAAAAATATTGACTGGGTAATGGTGTTTCGCCAGGATTTAAACGATGCCTTCCGGGATCTATGGAAAATACAGCTTCTCACTTTGGTAATATTTCTTTTAGGCTGTATTGTAATTCTTTTTGTTTCGTTCACCCTTCCCCGCAGTATTGTAAAGTTGATTTCACAAGCAGATACAAAAAGCGAAGCCATGAACAAACAGGTGGTTGAAAGTGGGAAACTGGCTACCATAGGGGAATTGGCCGCAGGTATTGCCCATGAAATTAACAATCCAGTCGCCATCATGGTTGAAGAGGCAGGCTGGATTGAGGATCTTCTTGAGGAAGAAGATTTAAAACAATGCGAGAATCTTGATGAATTCACACGTGCGCTCAAACAGATTAACACCCAGGGCAAACGATGCAAAGAAATTACCCATAAGTTGCTCAGTTTTGCCAGGAAAACAGATTCCACTGTCAAAGATGTTCAGATTAATGATGCCATAAAGGAAATGGTCACCCTTACAGGCCACATGGCCAGGTACAACAATGTCATCATTGAAACAAATTTTAGTGAAGGAATTCCTTATATCCAGATATCTTCTACTGAACTCCAACAGGTTATTCTCAATTTGATTAATAATGCCATTGATGCCATGGAAAAAACCGGAGGAACCATTATAATTAAAACTAAAATCAGTACGATTGAAAAAAACCATCTGGTCGTTTCAATAGAGGACAATGGACCCGGCATTCCAAAAGACAATCTTGACAGGATATTTGATCCGTTTTTTACCACAAAGGCGGTGGGAAAAGGAACGGGCCTGGGGCTTTCAATCTGTTACGGCATTATTCAGAAAATGGGAGGGAAATTAGATGTTCACAGCCAGGTTGGCATTGGAACCAAATTTCGCATATGGATACCGTTCCAGAAAGATTATATTGAAAACAAAGAGAATGAAAGTGAATCAAAAAATAAAGGAGAATTAACATGAAAAAAATTAAATTATTACTCGTAGATGATGAAAAACCGTTTCTGGATACCATTACCAAACGTCTGGAAAAAAGAGAACTGTATGTTTCTGCTGTCTACAGCGGAAAGGAAGCCCTGGTTGAACTTGAGAACAATAAAAATATTGAAGTCGTAGTTCTTGATGTAAAAATGCCGGGGATGGATGGTATCGAGACATTGACTGAAATTAAAAAAAGTTTCCCACTTGTAGAGGTGATCATGTTGACCGGTCATGCCACCGTAGAAACAGCTATCGACGGGATGAAGGTTGGTGCCTTTGATTATCTGATGAAACCCTGTGATATTGATACGCTGGTAACCAAGGTCAACGATGCCATGGAAAAGAAAAGAAAACATGATGAAAAAATCATTGAAGCCCGGATGAAGGAAATTTCAGGCCGGATGGTTTAAGGAAAAGGGTGGATGGTATGATCCGAAATGGTGAAGAGGAAAAAATTATAAATATCCTGCTTGTTGACGATGAAAAAGGGTATGTAAATGTTCTATCTAACAGGATGTCAAAACGATCCATTCATGCGACAAAGGCGTATAACGGTACTGAAGCCATACAGATTCTGCGTAAAAATAATTTTGATGTGGTGGTCCTGGACTTGAAGATGGAAGATATGGGTGGGATTGAAGTGTTAAAGATAATGAAAAAAATGGTGCCTGAACTGCCGGTGATTATTTTGACGGGACATGGTTCACAGGAAGCAGCCAGGGAAGGAATTTCATTGGGTGCATTTGATTATCTGACCAAGCCCTGTGAACTGGTGGAGTTAATTGATAAAATCAGACAGGCTCATAAAAATCAACCAGTGGAATCAAAAGGATTTCATATAAAGTGGTAAATTGGTATTACGGTGAATGTTGAACTATAGATGATGGTTAAGGAGAGAACATGTTTTATAAGACGAATGGGTTTAAGCTTTGTGCTGCTTTATTAGTAGGTGTTAGCGTTTTCCTGCTGCCACGGCCGGAAGGCACACAATTTAAAGTTACAGGTGATGAAGCCTGGATACTCATGCAAAATGTGGATGAATATTTTGCTGTTGTTCCTGATGAAAAAATAAAAACTGATTCATATATATTAAAGGCAAAGGTCCCTGGATCATTAGAGGGCAGTGCTAAATTTTTAAGTCAAAAAGCAGTTGATTTAAATTTGGCCACGGTTCAGGTGGATTATGTTGACGGGCTTTCGCCAAAGGCAAAACGATTCCTGGCAATTCTTGCGGTTCTGGTAATATTATTTGTCATCGAGCCAATTCCTTTGGAAATAACGGCAATCTGTATCGGGGTTTTTCTGGTTATCCTGCAGATAACCGATGTGAAAAATGCATGGGCTCCCTATATGCATCCCGTGGTTATTTTTATCATGTGCTGCCTGATTTTTGCCATTGCACTTGATAAAGCAGGTTTAACAAAACGATTGGGATATTTTATTATCAAAAAAGCAGGCAACTCTGTTACCCGGTTTACCTTTATTATTGCCATAGGGCTTGGGTATGCGTCATCGTTTATGCATGATGCCGCTGCCTGTGCCGTTGGGATTGTAACCATGCTGCCGCTGATGAGGGCAGTGGGTATAGAACCCAATACCAATACAGCCAAGTTCATGATGCTTTCATTACCCTTTGCCTGTTCCTGCGGTGGCATGGGCACGCTTGTGGGGGGAGGGCGATGCATGGTATCGGCTGCATTTTTAAAGGAATTTACTGGGATTGAAATTACTTTTTTTGAATGGATGTTATATGCCATGCCGGCAGCTATTGTTACCGTTCCTGTTGCGGTTTTTGTTGTATACCTGGTATTCAGGCCGGATCCAAAATTCAAGCTGCCGGATTTTGACGAAGATTTAGGACCCTTGACAACACTTGAGAAAAAGACTTTAACCATTATTGTCTTTTCATTTGCCCTCTGGCTGACCAAGGGGCTCCATGGTATTGATTATTCCGTAACCGGTATGCTGGGGGTTACAGCCCTGGTATTGTTTAAAGTTTTAAAATGGAGAGATATCAATGATAACCTGGAATGGGGAACGGCTTTGTTTATTTTTGGCGGCGGTATTGCCCTGGGTCTTGCCATGGGATATTCAGGTGCTGCCGACTATTT
>JAGLFI010000074.1 GCA_023144585.1 Desulfobacula sp.
TAGTTCCGTAACAGCCTGTCGATAGTAACAATTTCTAAGGACAAAAATATTTTTTAATGCGACTATCCTGCTTTAAAGCCGGTATGACCATTGCAAAGTTTTGGTCTTTTTGCTACTTATATTTTAAGGTATCTCAAATTAATTTTTGAATTTCAGGGAGAGCTAAATGCATATTTCAAAAAACTGTTTTCTGGCTATGATTATTTTGTTTTTTTCAATATTCAATGTTTTGCCAATGAAGAAAAAAAGCAGGAAATCGAAAAAGTAGATTTTGAAAAGCAGATCAGTTATGCGCTTGGCCATGATATTTTTGATAAATTAAAAGAAAATTTTGAACTTGATCCCGAGTTTTTTATGATGGGGGCAAAAGACAGCCATGAAAAACAACCTAAACTGACAGAAGAAAAATTAAGGCAGATCCTGATATCTTATCAGCGGCTGGCAAGACAAAAACAAATAGAGAGGATTAAAATGGAATCCAAAGAAAACAGAGAAAAAGGACTCAAATTTTTAGAGGAAAATAAGCAGAAACAGGGTGTGGTAACATTGCCGTCCGGGCTGCAATACAGGGTTCTCATAGAGGGTGACGGTCCGTTACCCAAGGCAACGGATACGGTAGAATGCCATTATAAAGGCATACTCATTGATGGAACTGTCTTTGACTCTTCCTATCAAAGGGGAAAACCGGCAACATTTCAGGTGGGCGGTGTGATCCAGGGCTGGATTGAGGCATTGCAGATGATGAAAGTGGGATCAAAGTGGGAATTGACGATCCCGCCGGACCTGGCATATGGCGACAGGGGTGCAGGAGACCTTATAAAACCGGGTGCCACCCTTATTTTTGATGTCGAACTATTGGGTATTATGGAGTAACCGACTATGTTGGTTCTTGGAATAAACGGCAGTCCGCGCCCTAAAGGTAATTCACAGTATCTTATGTCCCTTTTCATGGAAGCAATGAAAGCAAAAGGGAATGATATCCAGGTGTTGGATGCAATTAAACTCAAGATAAATCCCTGCATAGGGTGCGGTAATTGTGAAACAAAAGGGATCTGTATTTTTAAGGATGATTTTACCAATATTTTCCTGCCGGCAGTGATAAAGGCCGATATTATTGTCCTTGGCTCTCCCATCTATTTTTATGCTTTTCCAGCGTTGATTAAGGCTTTGATTGATCGTATTCAGGTATTATGGTCGAGAAAATACAGGCTGAAAATGGATGAATTTAAGGATCGCAAGCGAAAAGGAGTGCTTCTGGCAGTGGGTGCCACCCAGGGAAAGGATCTTTTTGACGGTTTGAAATTGACAGCCAGATATTTTTTTGATGCCGCCGATATTAAATACGAAACAGCACTCTGCTACAGAGGTATTGATGAAAAGGATGAGATGAAAAATCATCCCATCCTTCATGAAGATATTAAAAATTTAATCCAAAAGTTTTAAGTTTTTTTTAAAGTATCCACCCCATACTTTTTCTTGTTGGAATTGAGTTTTAAAGCAGTGAAAAATCCCTTGTCCTTTATGGTATAAAACATGAGTTTTTTTTTGTTCATGCTGAAGAATTTTTTACCATATTTAGCAAGCTTGTCCGGATCAATTTCAAATCCAAGCCCGGGCGCATAGGTGGGGTGAAGAACACCTTTATCGTGATAAAACGGTTTTTTCAAGATTCCGTCCCGTTTTTCTATGGTCCACGAAGGCGGGTTGATGGGGTATTCCAAGGGTTTTGTGCCGATGAACCCGCTTGCCAGCAGGACATTAAGATTTACAGCAAATCCAATACCGTTTGTCCAGGTATGGGGTGTGAATTTTAAGCGATATTTTCTGCAATGATCTGCCACTTCAAGTGTATGTTGAATCCCACCGGTCATAATGGCATCCGGCTGAAAAATATCATAACATTTTTTTTCAATCATCATTTTAAGTTCACTCTTCCCATTGGTGTGGATTTCACCACCTGTGATGGGAATTTTGCTGTATTTTGTCAATTCGGTAAGCGTATCGTAATCATCCATGGGAAGGGGTTCTTCAAGCCAGGCAATATTCATGTCTGCACAGGCATCGGCAAAATATTTGGCGCGTTCAAGATCCCATAACGGAGCATTATTGATAACGGTCACCCGCCATCCCTGGTTGGCATCCACCCCAATGGTCATCTTGTCACCCACTGCATCTACAACTGCTTTGACGTGGCTGATGTCTTTTTCTACATCAAACTCATGCACGCGGATTTTTATGGTTTTAAATCCTTCTTCATATCTTTTCCGGGCTTCAAAAATCCTTGAATCTTCATCTTTGATTTCACCGGTGGAAGCATAGAGTTCAACAGGCTCTCGTCTGCCGCCCAGAAGTTCATATACCGGTTTGTCTTCCAGTTTGCCCTTAATATCCCAGAAGGCCGGTTCAATCCAGTTTGCCCGGACACCCAGATAACTGATTTCCCGGAGCCGCTGAAGCATTAAATCAATATCTGTAGCATCATGACCTATAAGATAGGGAGCAATCAAATTGCCGAGCCCCAACCTTTCCGATGCAATAGCAGGGCCGGCTGAATATCCTTCAATCCCATCCTCTGTGATTATTTTTACAAAATCAAACCGGTTGTCCGTGGCTGGATATCCGGGAATCCAACTTGGATAAAAGGGTTTATCCAGTGGGATTCTGACATGATACATTTCAATACATGATATTTTGCTCATGGGTTCTCCAAAAAATATTGTAAAGGACCGATTTTAAAATTTGTCCCTCAGGGTCAAACTATGCCATCAATACATCCGGTGCTATAATACTGCCATGTGCATCTTTTAATGCCAAAAGTTCCTTTTTTTGTCCAGCCAGGATATCAAACAGGGTTTGGGGAATTCCATCTTCTTTGCCATAGGCTTCCTGCTGAAGCTCAACCCTGTTTATGATATTATCCATATATAGAGAAAATTGTTTTGTATAAAGTTCTTTTGCATATTCTTTATCAATAATCTGTTTAAACAATAATTTTAAATCATCATATTTAGGAAGGTTCCCAATGGGAGTTGAAATATAGTCAATTTCATTATGGGCATATCGTTCAAGCCAGGAAAGCCACACTTTTACATCTCTTTTTTCTCCGATAAGCTTTGGCGAGTCTCCGCCACGGGCTTCATCCGTCAAAAAGTAATTGAGACCTGCCATTATCGGCTTATATTCTTTTTGTAATTTATCACTTCCAAAGAATTTGAACTGAGCATCCATATAATCTCCTAAAGCGCCCGGGATGAAAGGTGCATTGGCCCAGGGTGCTCTTTTGATACCGGTTGCCCCGACTTCAGTTGCTGTGGCGGCGGAAACAATGCAGGCCCCAATGACAACTCCAGCATCGGAATTTTTAGCCACCCAGACCGGCGGCATGGTATCAGCATCTCTTCCACTGTATGTAAAAACTCTTGTCAGGACACCTTCAGGGTTTTCAGCTTCTTTGGAGTAAATATCAAGAGATTCAGATTTTAATGTGCACCGGGAATTGGGATGGGACAGGGGAACGGCCTTCCCCATATCATCGGTTTTGCCTTCATACCAGTCACCCTGGAAATTGAACCCTTTGTCCGGGTGCTCTTCATTGTTTCCCACCCAATGGGGCACCTTGTTTTCATCAATGAGCACATTGGACCAGATCACTTCGCACCCGGGCTGTCTTAACACTTTCATCAGCATGGGGTCACCCTCAAGATTAACATCTTCAACAATGCCGAAAATGCCGCTTTCCGGGTTAACCGATCTGATACTGCCGTTATCTGCGATCCACATCTGGGCAAGATCATCGCCGACAAATACATTTCCCGCCATGGCAGTGGTTGTTTTTCCACACCCGCTGGGAGCGGCACCTACAAACCAGGTCACGCGTTCATTGGGCCCGTAGATTCCAGTGATAAACATATGCTCGGATAATTCTTTGCCGAAATTCTCATAAACAGCCTTATCCACGGCAAATCGATGATTTCCTTTTTTGAGCAGCAAGGTGTTTCCGGCATAGGTACATTTCCAACTATAGGTTGTCTTAAATTTTCGATCCATGAAAACCCTTGCATCTGGCAGATCTTCGGTTCTGTTCAGGCCTTCGCTGTGAACATTTGTAAAGAAATGGCCAAGGGATTCAACTTCTTTATCAAAATCAGCATAAGCATTTCGATAGAGCAGTTCCGCACTATGGGCAACATAGGTAGAACTTGTGATTTCCAAAGCCGGATTTGATACGGGAGAGCCGACAGGTCCCCTCATGTAAAATCCAATGATCATGGTCATATCTTTCATGATACCCGTCATATTGGATCTGACTTGTTCAAGAGCGGTAGGTCTGTCCATCCGGTTGGCAAGAGAACTGACATGATCTTTCGGGTTTGCAATATAATAGGTTCTGTCAACGATTCTGCCTTGTTCGCCGGCCAGGTCATAATGAATGGTATGCCCATCCATGGCAAGAGAGCTTTCCTCTTTTTTTGCAAGGGAAAGATTATTGATAAATTGCCTGTCTTCAAGTGATCCGGTATTGACAAAAATCAAAGAAGGATTGCAAAGAACAATTGAATTGGCAATCCTTTTTAAGACCTCCGGATGTTTGATGTTTAATATCCGGGTTAATTGCTCATCATCCATATATTGTTTGAATATGGCTTTGGCATTTTCTTCGGAATCCACTTTCCCAAGTTCATTAATAATATTTAAATCACTACTGGTTTTAAGCATTTTAATCATCGTCTCCAAATTTAGTGTTGTAAAAAGAATATTTTTCTTTTTTACCACGAAATTTATAAAAATCAAATATTATTTTATTTTTTTTAATAAAAGTCATATTGTGTTTTTACGATAACCAGTATAAAAACAGGCATATGGTGAAATGAATGCAGCGGCTTAAATGAAAGAAAATATATGGACCAAAAAATATTTGCGGATTTACACAATCACACCACGGCCTCTGATGGTGATTTTACACCCGATCAGATGGTTGAACAGGCAGAAACCCTTGGGGTAAAGGCAATGGGTATCACTGACCATGACACACTGGAAGGGTTGAAAAACGCAGTGGCGGCAGGAAAGAAATACGATATCGAGGTAATTTGCGGTGTTGAAGTCTCCATCCGGTTTAAGCGGTCTTATTTTACAGGAACATTGCATCTGCTGTGCTATTTTTTATCAGCTAGACTTTTGGATGAACAATTTGTAAAAGGTTTTAAGAATATCCTGGCAAAGGGCAGGGGAGAAGAACTGGTAAGAGCAAGGGTTAATGAAATTAATAAAATTTTCGGGCCGGGCAGGAAAAAAGCTTTATTAAAGAGAAATTTGAAATTTGAAGATATCTGTGTATTAAGCGATAATGCCACAAGACGTCATTTTTCCATTGCATTGAAGGAAGACTTTGGGATCACCGATGCCGATACCATCAATGCAATCATTGGAAATGACAGTCCGGCTTACCTGCCTTCAGGAATTAAATTAGAAGAGGTGGTTGATTTTATCCGGGGAAATCATATTCTTGCAGTCCTGGCCCATCCGGCAGCCGGGTCTTTTCCGGGCAAAGGACATTATAAGGAAGTTTTGCCCCCTCTTGAAATTGTCCAAAGAATTTTGCCGGAATTTATTGAAGCAGGTATTCAAGGACTGGAAGTCTATTACCCAGGCCACACAAAAGAACATCAGGATTTGATGAAATCCTGGGCAGCAAGATATCATCTTCTAATTACCGGCGGCTCAGACTGCCATGATGGAACAGAACGTCCAACAGGAGTAAGAGGCATATCTGAATCAGAATTTAAACTATTTAAGAAAGCATTAACATGAGAAGAAAAGAAAAAGAAATTTCAGACATAAAAGAGATTGAAAAAATTTTACAGGAAAGTAATGTCTGCCGTTTGGCAATGGTGGATGGTGACAAACCTTATCTGGTTCCCCTGAATTTTGGATATTGTGACGGATGCCTTTTTTTTCACAGTGCAAAACAAGGGAGAAAGATTGATTTAATTCAAAAAAATCTTAATGTCTGTTTTGAGGTTGATCAATTCATCAAGTTCAAAAAGGCCAAACTGGCCTGTAAGTGGGGTCTTGAATATAAAAGTGTGATTGGATCGGGCAGGGCCCAACTGTTGGATAATTTAGAAGAAAAAATAGAAGCATTAAATATCAGTGATGTCCGGTTAAG
>JAGLFI010000075.1 GCA_023144585.1 Desulfobacula sp.
TATGCGGTTCAGGTATTCTCGATGTGCTGGCAGAACTGTACAGAGCAAGTGTTATTACTAAAACAGGGGTTTTCAATAAGAAATTTTTAAAAGAAAATCAACGATTTAGAAAAAATCCTGACACTAAACAATTTGAATTTGTTCTGGCATGGAAAGAGGATTCTTCCATTGACAAAGATATTGTTATCACCCAGAAAGATATCAGGCAGATTCAGTTGGCAAAGGGAGCATTATATGCCGGTTGTAAACTGATGATGAAGCGTATGGGTATTGAAAAGGTTGATACAGTAAAAATTGCTGGAGCATTTGGAACTCATGTTGACAGAGAAAAAGCTCTGGTTATGGGTTTATTCCCTGATTGCGAAATAGAACAGATTCATGGTGTTGGTAATGCTGCTGGTGATGGTTGCAGGGCAGCTCTCTTAAATAAGAAAAAAAGAGATGAAGCCAATTGGTGTGCCAGAAATGTTCAATACCTTGAACTTACTGTTGAACCCACATTTGAAAAGGACTTCATGGAAGCCATGCAGATGCCGCACATGACAGATAAATTTCCTCATCTTGAAGGGGTGGTACTGGATCATGTATTGAACCAGGGGCCTAAGGGTCCTGTAAAACCGGAATAATTATGGAGATTATTTTTCTCAATGTAGAACCGGGAATCTGCGGGTTTGATTGTCTGATCAAAGCTGCGAGATCGGGTAAAAGGATTGCAAAGATAGAGATTACAGAATCTGACTGTACCATGATTCAAACGCTTGCTCAGAATCTTAGTGATATTTCTATTCAGGATCTTTTTGTCTCATTGACAAAAAATCCAATTTTCATTGCTGCCGAACAGGCAGGCTGTCACTTGGCCTGCCCTGTTCCGGTAGCCGTTATCAAGGCCGCTGAAGTGGTACTTGGTCTGGCTGTACCAAAAGATGTGGTTATCAGTTTTCAAAAAGAAAAAATGACTGAACAACCACTCTGCTGTTCTAATACCAGCAATAAACCCGAAAAAAATCATAAGGGCAACAGATAAATGGGAAAGCCTGCTAGAAATTTAAAAAATATTGTATCTCTGTCAAAACCTGAACTAAAAGAGCCTGTATCCTTTCGTTCCAATATTGGGATATCAGAAGAAAATCTTGCTTTGCTGCATGAAAAGGGGAAGCAATACGGTCTTGAATCCATACTGCCTTTCAGAGTTAATAATATTGCCGTTGCCCAGTGGGTCAACTTAAAATGCAGGTATGGCTGTTCCCAGTACAAAGCCAACTGGTCCTGCCCGCCGGCAACACCTGATCTTAATGAAGTGAGAATAATTTTAAGCGAGTACTCCACTGCTCTGCTGCTTGTGGGCACCCAGAACAGAAATGATTTTTATAAGGACAGCAATCGGAACAGGACAGACCAGGTCAAGTACTGGAAAGGTATCGTCAGCCTCGAAAGGATGCTGTTTCTCAAAGGATATGATAAAGCCATCAGCCTGGTAAGCGGGGCTTGCTCCCTATGTAAAAAGTGTGCCTATCCTGATGCCTGCAGGTTCCCCCAGGAAAAAAGACCTACCGTAGAATCTTTCTGCATAGACCTTATTGGTACATTGAAAAATCTTGACATCACTACCAGGGTGGCTATGGAATTAAACGAGACATTCAAGTATTATTCCATTATTTTACTTGACTGATACCTTCAGACTATAATTTTTCAATTTTGAAAAGAACCGGCTTAAACCAGTCGGTACATCCTGAAATTGTCATTCCCTTTTCTTTGGACCAGGAAAATTGAGCGCCGTTGGCAATGGCCATGATATCCTTCCTGATATCTGCCCATGCCCAAGGACAGAAGTTTTCCGGTATGATAAATTCCGAATTGACTAAGAATTCATCCCTTGAAAGAACTGCACAAGCCGCTGCTTTTCTTTCCTTCTTTCATGTAGTCGTCAATGATGTCCTGATTAAGCGATCTCTTTATGACAGTGATTTTGCATTTTGGATTTTGAATCATTTTGTATGATCTCTGCATAAGATAGAGGTAAAGGTCTGGTTCAGCCATTGACTGTACCAGACCTTATTGGGTTTAAGCACTCTTCAGGGCAACTTTATTACTGGTTGCATGAAGTTTTGCAGCTGCATCCTGTTTTTTGAGGATGGCAACATCATCTGCATCAATATACTCAATAGCTTCAACTTCACAAAATCTGACGCACTGGGGATCTCCATCACACAGGTCGCATTTGAAGACCTTTCTGTCAATGGAATTGAAACCCATGGCACCAAACGGACAGATTGCCACACATGAGCGGCAGCCAATACATTTATCATAATCTATTTCAATTACGTTTAGTTCGTCGTTGCGGGAAATTGCGTTTGCAGGACAGACACCCATGCAGGGAGCATCCTGGCATTGCTGGCAGGCCATGGGGATGTAAACCCCGTCCATTTCCCATTTCATGACCCTGATACGGCTTCTGCTCGGATTGGAAGCCCCGTCATGTTTGACAGCACATACCAGTTCACATAATCTGCACCCTGTACATTTTTCAGGGTTTATCATTAGGACTTTATCCTTTGTCAGCATGATTACACTCCTTTCTACAGCATATGAGAAGGCTCGTTTGCAATCTCAAGCCGTTTCAAAGTTTCAGGTTTTGGAATACCGTTTTGATCAAGCCCTTTGTGCTCGTAAAAGTCATCAATCATTCCTATAAATTTTTTCTTGTCAATCATACTTCCTACAACGTCAGGTGCACCTCTTCTGCAGGGCTCATCAAAATAACGATGGTTGAGCATATCACCTTTTTCAAGGTCGTTCCTTGTCAAACCTTCCCTGATGTTAAAAAGGCGTTCCAGCATGTTGCACCGCTCGGAAATGTTCCAAAGTTCTTTAGGCGTAAATTTAAGGCCTGTGTTGTAATACAGAACCTTTGGCCAGTCTTCAAAGTTGGGTAGTGTTGCACCCAAAAATGTTGTATGATACTTACAGATACCCAGACAATCCACCCCCATGTAGCAATTTTCCTGCCAGAATACCTGCCAAGCTTTTCCCACATATTCCGTATGTTCAGAGCTGAGTTTTCCCTTAAAGGGGACAGGATTGCCGTAAATTTTATGCAATACTTTTTCAGGAAGATGATAAAGATCAATGGCCGGGCGGCTTCTTAAATGATCAGAACCCCGTGAGGCTGTTGCGATATTCAGGGCCAGGCCGGGGGTTGCTCTTTCATCGGAATGAAGATTGCTCATTCCCTTTACCTGGATAAGGAAATCAAAGGAATTTTTACCAAATATTTTAGAGGCGGGAATACCGCCCATGGCAAGGGCATCAGCAACTTTACCTTTTCTAAAACAAATCCGCTCAATCATTTCAAGAACCGCTTCATCATTACCAAACCGAAGATCCAGTCCATCTGTATCTTTACTTGTAATAATACCTTCTTCATAAAGTTCCATTGCCCAGGAAATCAAACTGCCGATTTCCAGGTTATCAACGCCATACTGGTCAACAAGGTGGTTTCCCACAAGGACGGTTTCAGCTCTCGGTGTATCGGGCTCTCCCCCGAATGCCCCCTGGGAAGTATATTCAGGGCCTTCATCATATGTTCCCTTAAGCGGGCCTGAAGGTATCCTGTACTGTGCCCGGCAATGAACCTGGCATCCGAAACAACCTGCCATATGATAGGGCCCTATGGTTTCTTCACAAATTTCATCTATGGCCTCAGGTTCAATGTCATCGGCATACTCGCACTGGTTATACTGGAAGTTCCTTGTACGAACGCCTCCCCAGGAATTTGTCGCTCCCCAGATCATGGGAGTTCCCAGGGTTCCCTGGGTCTTGTTCACCTTTGCAGATGTAATCTGGTCAATAAACCGTTTATTATACTCCAGGGCTTCTACAGGATGGGCGATGTTGATATCCATGGTCCCTCTGCAGGCAATTGCCTTAAGGTTCTTAGAACCCATGACGGCGCCCATGCCGCTTCTTCCCCCGGCATTTTTAATTCCGGTCATGACATTGGCAAATGTCACAAGGTTTTCACCGGCAGGGCCTATAACAAGAGATTTTACCTCTTTATCATTGAGTTCATCCTGGATGGCCCACTGGGTGTCTGTGGTGGTTTTACCCCAGATGTTCTCTGCATCACGGATTTCAATGGTGCCGTTTTTAATAAAAAGGTAAACTGGTTTTTTTGCCTTGCCTTTTATAACAAGGTGATGAAAACCTGCCCATGCCATTTCAGGAGCAAAAAATCCGCCCATGTTCGCAGAGCCCAAAAGTCCTGTAAGGGGGGACTTTGCCATAATATGGGTTCTGGCCGTTGCAGACGCACAGGTAGCTGTCAGGATACCCCCACTGACAATCAATGGATTGGCAGGGCCTAACGGATCACATCCTTTTTTAGAATGGTTCAATAATAGATATGCATCAAGACCTCTGCCACCGATAAATTTCTTTCTGACGTCAAGAGGAATGGATTTTACCTCCACATCGCCGGTGGTAAGGTTGATATACGCAATTTTTCTGTCCAAAGCCATGTTATTTACCCTCCATCTTTTTTTTAAATGCTGCTTCGGCAATTTTCTTGTTCACTTCCCAGACCGGTCCACGGATTCTTGGAAAATCTGGACGAATCCATGCAACCCGAAATTCACACGTACAAATCGGGCACTTCACATGTTTATCGCTCGGTTTCGGCTCTAACCTGCCCATACAGGTCGGGTTATGGCACCGAAACTTACCATAGGTTCTTGTTTTACGCAGGCTTTCGGCTCCTGATAATTTTTTGTCATCAATGGCCATTGTGACCCTCCTTATTTAAAAGTTTTACGTTTTTGTTGCAAATACTATTTTAAAGCTATTAATTTTTCTTCAGAAGATTTGGATTTATTCAAGATCTTATCCAGTTCTGAATTGTCCCAGCGTTTAAACAGGTCATGCTCTATCCCGATATAATCTAAGACCTTTCCAACTGACTGATTAATAATGTCATCAATGGTTTTTGGGTGATGATAGAAAGCCGGAACCGGCGGGATAATATGTGCCCCCATATCAGCGGCCTGGGTTAAAAGTCTTAAATGTCCTATATGCAGAGGAGTTTCCCTGAACAGCAGTGCCAGTTTTCTTTTTTCTTTAAGCTGGACATCAGCTGCCCGGATCAACAGATTCTCCGTATAGGAATTTGCAATTCCTGACAAAGTTTTAACCGTACAGGGTGCAACCACCATGCCCATGGTCAAAAAGGAACCGCTGGCAACAGATGCGGCAATATTTTTGTTGGTATAGGTGAAGTCTGCCATGGCAAGGACTTTTTCCACATCATAATCTGTTTCAATCCTGATATTAAGTTTGCCCGCGTCTGAAATAATCAAATGGGTTTCAATACCACGGTTTTTAAGGACTTCAAGCATCCTGATGCCATAAATCACACCACTTGCCCCGGCTATCCCCACGATTATTTTTTTTGTCATACATGACTCCCCATATGAAATATTAGGTTTACAGTATAAACACAGACTACTGCTTATACTTCATTACTTCAATCAGTTTGTAGCCTTTTTCTTCAATCAAAGAGGTGATTCTCTTAAAACACTTTGCTTCAAACTGGATCGTAAGCCGTTTTACTCCTGAATCAGGATCTTTCAAGGTAAACAGTCCTTGAATCTGAAGACCCAGCTTAAAGATATCTTCCAGTATTCTGTTAATGGTAACTTTGGTATCTCCGTTTATCTCAATGGAAATGCCATGCAGTCCTTCATCTCCCCCGAGAAGCTGGCTCAGCGCATAGGAAAAATCCCTGTTTGACAAAGTTCCCACAAGCTTGTCACCCTCCATGACCGGTAAAAAGCTTCTGCCGAATTTTTTACCCTTTTCAAGAGCGGTTTCAACCGTATCATCTACCGAGAGTGTGATGGGTTTTCTGACCATGATATCTTTGACTTTCAGTCGTTCGTTAAAATATTGTATTTCATAAATATCCTGGGTCGCAATGGCCTAGGAAGCAGCCTCTCTTAAATCCCGCCTTGCAATAAGTCCTCTGAATTTTCCTTTATCTACAACAGACATAAAAG
>JAGLFI010000076.1 GCA_023144585.1 Desulfobacula sp.
TGCCCCTCCGGGGTAGGCTTTTTACCCGCAATTAAAGGTAGAGCATCACTGATGATGAACAGTGTAAAGCCTTCTGATCCGTTTTATGTGCATATCGTGGAAATCATCCGATGTATTGATAAAGGATTTGAAATTGCGAATCAGTTGCTTGGTTTTGCAGAAGTTGATGAGTACTATACCCGGCCCATTGATGTAAACCGGTTGGTTCGAAAAGCAGTGGAACACCTTGATCTTAAAGGAAAAAAGATTGTTCTGGATGTGGATCTTGACTCAAAACCCCTGATGGTTGAAGCAGATCCTGATAAAATCAACCAGGTTTTTAAAACCATTGTTAATAATGCATTACAAGCCATGCCAAGCGGCGGAAAGCTTTCTGTCATTACTGAATCTGGTGCTATTTTAAATGGAACAGCAGACTCTTACGGGCTGAATACCGGATTTTTTGTGAAGATTACCATAACAGACACCGGTATCGGGATGGAAAAAGATATATTGGATAATATTTTCACTCCTTTTTATTCCGTAGACCATGAACTATATCCTGAAAAAAAGGGACTGGGGTTAACGTTTTCCAGGAAAATCATTCAGAATCATAACGGGGTCATTGATGTGTGGAGTTCTCCAAACATGGGATCTTCTTTTTCCATTATTTTAGCGTTAAAGAAAACAGCAGATAATATAGATATCCCTGCAGAAGATGAAAAGCTGGTCATGGAGAACGCATCAGTCCTTCTGGTTGATGATTCTAACGGTGGGACGAGAAATTTGCAAGGCGCTTGGGTATAGTGTGATACTTGCGGCTTCCGGAAAAGAAGCACTGAAAATTTATAAAGAGAAAAAGGAAGAGATCAATCTCGTTATTCTGGATATGATCATGCCGGAGATGAATGGACTTGAGACTTTTCTGGAACTCAAGAAACTAAATTCCGATATTAAGGTGCTGCTTTCAACCGGGTATTCCATTGATGAAAAGGCCCAGGAGATGCTCAGGCAGGGTTGCAAGGGGTATATTCTGAAACTGTATAGTGTTATTGATTTTTCGCATAAATTAAGAGAAATTTTAAAATTGTAGATTTCCCATAATCTTTGCCGACAGCTGTTTTTAAAGCTGTCTGTCTATCTTGTTTTTCCAGACAATTCAATCCTTGACACTTAAGGTATGATTTTTTATAGTCCAAAAAATAATTTAAACACAACCACAGTTTTGCTAAAAGATATAACCTGAAGGTCACACGTAAGATGATTAATTTTGACTGCTCTGCACCGGTAAGATTAAAAGGGGTTGGCGATGGTTTCTGGATCACAATTGATCCTCTTCACCCGGAAGATGTTCTTAAATCGGAAATAGACAAATTATTTAAGAATCTAAAACATCTGGCCGTAAATGCAAGCGTGGTAATTGATGTCGGAGATGCAAAAGGCCATGATGATCTGATAGAAAATATAAAATCATATTTAAAAACCGAGTTTGAAGTTGCAAAAGTATCTATCCCTCCTGAAAAAAGATCCATTCCAACCGAACAAACCCGTCAAAGGGATCTTTCAAAAGGTTGGAATCGTCATAAGAGTGATGTTTTAATGCTCAGGGGCAGGGTCCGGTCCGGCCAGAAGATTGAATCGAAAAAGCATATTGTGATAGCAGGAGATGTGAATCCCGGATCGGAAATCAGTGCCGGCGGAGATATCATAATCCTTGGAAAACTTACAGGAAAAGTCCATGCTGGATGTCCGGATGATGAAAAGGCCATTATTTTTGCTCTTGAATTCAAACCGACCCAGGTTAAGATCGGGAAGATCGCCGCTGCCGGCATTGAAGAGGAATTTAGTGCAAAACCGGAATACGCATGTGTTGAGGATGATGGAATAGTAGTAAAGGATTATATGAAGGAAAATCCTTTTCGGAAAATGCCTTGGCTGGAAGTAATTTAATTTAAGATATATGAGGTGTAAATTTGGAAGGTAAAGTAATCGTCATAACATCAGGAAAAGGCGGTGTTGGAAAAACCACGGCCACTTCCTGCATTGGTGCCGCCCTTGCCCTGGAAGGTAAAAGGGTTGCCATTGTTGATATGGATATCGGGTTGAGAAATCTTGATGTTGTAATGGGCCTGGAAAACAGGATCGTGTTTAATATTGTTGATGTTGTTCTGGAAAGATGTAAAATCAGTCAGGCTGCCATCAGGGACAGAAGGATAGAAAATCTATTTCTGATCCCTGCTTCGCAAAGTGATAACAAAGATGTATTAACCACTTCCGGTGTTGAGCGGGTGGCAGACCAGCTCAGAAAAGAGTTTGATTTTATCATCATGGATTCACCGGCCGGTATTGAAAGAGGTTTTGAAAATTCAATTGTCGGAGCCAATGAGGCAATCGTTATCTGTACCCCGGATGTGTCTGCTGTCAGGGATGCGGATCGTGTGATCGGGCTTTTGTATTCAAGGTCTTTAACACCGAAACTGATTGTAAACAGGATTGAACCGGCACGGGTGGAAAGAGGAGAAATGCTCAGCCATGAAGATGTGCTTGAAGTTCTTTCCATTGATCTTGCAGGTCTTGTTCCCATGGATGAGCATGTATTGATTTCTTCCAATACAGGCACCCCGCTTGTTTTACAAAATGAGTCGACGGCGGGTCAGGCATTTAAGCGCATTGCCAGAAGGCTTAACGGGGAGGCAGATTTGCCTGTACAGGTTCCGGTCTGTAAAATGAGCATGTGGAACAAAATCAGTAGAACCTTCGGGCTTAAAAGATAAGGAGAATAGAATGTTAAGCATAAGCAGACTATTGAGAAGATTCACCGGTCAGAAAGCCAGTAAAGATACTGCTAAAAAAAGACTCCAATTTTCCTTAATATATGACAAGCTTGAATTGAACGACACAACCTTGACAGATCTTCAAAAAGATATTGTGGCGGTGATTTCAAACTATTTTGAAATCAATAAAGATTCCCTTGAGCTTAAGGTTAAAAGAGACGATAATGTAACGGCATTGGTTTTTAATACACCGATTCTCCAACTAAAACGAAAAAGAGCATGATTTATTCTTAATTTTTTTCAAAGCACCGGAATGAGAGATCACAGACTTATTCCGGTGCTTTGATTTTTTATGAAGCCCGTTATTCTTCTATTTTGAATACTTTAATTGCAAGTTCCTGAAGCTGTGCTGTTGAGGCTTTTGACGGTGCCTGTGTCAGAAGACAGGTTGCTTTTTGTGTTTTAGGAAATGCAATGACATTTCTGATGGAATCTTCCTTGCACAGCAACATCATCAGCCGGTCCAGCCCAAAGGCGATTCCACCATGGGGTGGTGCTCCGGATGCCAGGGCATCTAAAAGAAACCCGAATTTTTCAGTGGCTTCATTTTCATCAATACCCAAACAAGTTAATACTTTTTGTTGAAGTTCAGGAGAGTGAATACGAATACTGCCGCCACCGATTTCAATCCCGTTCAACACCAGGTCATAGGCCCTTGATTTAACCGCAAGGGGATCAGAGGAAAGTTTTTCAATATCCTCCCCAAGAGGGGCTGTGAACGGATGGTGCAGGGCCTGGTAGCGTTTTTCCGTTTCATCATAATCCAGCAGGGGAAAGTGGGTCAGCCAGACCAATTCATAGGTGTCATCAGAAATCATTTCAAGTCGTCTTGCCAATTCATTTCTTAATTGGCCAAGGGCTTCATTTGTGATTTTCGGCTGGTCTGCCACAAAGAAAACAATATCTCCGGGTTCAAGGTCAAGTCGCTTCTTTAAGGCATCCTTTTCTTCATCGGTAAAGAATTTTACTATGGGAGACTGCCATTGGTCTTCTTTTATTTTAATCCAGGCAAGTCCTTTTGCTTTATAAACAGCTGCAAAATCAGTCAGCTCATCAATTTGTTTCCTGGTGAAATCGGCACATCCTTTTGCATTAATGGCTTTAACAAGGCCGCCATTTTTTACCACGTTGGCAAATACCTTGAATCCGGCATCTTTTACAATATCCGAGATATCACATAATTCCAGGCCAAATCTGAGATCCGGCCTGTCAAGACCAAATTTTGTCATGGCGTCATCGTAGGTGATCTGTGGAAACGGTGTGACAAGATCAATATTCAGCACTTTTTTGAAAATAGCGACAATCATTCCCTCGGAAATTGCCATAATCTCCTGTTCATTAATAAAAGACAGCTCCATATCAATCTGGGTAAACTCGGGCTGTCGGTCTGCTCTTAAGTCTTCATCCCTGAAACATTTGACGATCTGGTAATACTTGTCAAAACCTGAGATCATCAATAATTGCTTAAAAAGCTGTGGAGACTGGGGCAGGGCATAGAATTCCCCCTGGTTGACCCTGGACGGAACCAGGTAATCTCTTGCCCCTTCCGGTGTGCTTTTGGTCAAAAAGGGTGTTTCAATATCCACAAATCCTTTATGGTCAAGATAGTTTCTTATGGCCATGGTGGCCGCATGCCTTGCCAAAATATTGTTTTTCAACTGGGGACGTCTTAAATCCAGATACCTGTACTGCAAACGAATAGATTCCGATGCTTCTATCCGGTCTTCTATCTGGAAGGCGGGCGTAGTCGCTTTTGAAAAAATACGAAGTTCGTCTATCATTACTTCAATGGCGCCGGTTTTCATATTCGGGTTGAGCATATCATCGGGGCGGGCAATGACCTTCCCTTTTACACCAAGAACATATTCATTCCTGATTCCCTGGGCTTTTTCATGGACCGTTTTTGAATTTTCCGGGTTAAAAACAATCTGGGTGATGCCTTCTTTGTCCCTTAAATCAATAAAGATTACCCCTCCGTGATTACGGCGGTGCTGTACCCAGCCCATTAAGACAATTTCTTTATTAATATCAGTGTTTCGTAATTGACAGCAATGATGTGTTCTTTTCATATCTTCTAGTAAATCTGTCACAGTGTGTTTCCCCTATTTTATTTTTTTAATATCTTGATCAGTTCGGGAATCAGGGTTTCAAGGCTGAGTGAAACCTGTTTTTTGGTATTCATGTTTCTTAAAATAACGGTATTTTCCATCAGCTCATTTTCCCCTGCTATCACTACATATCGGGCATTGAGTTTGTTTGCCCGTTTCATTAGGGCCTTTAGGCTTTTACCCCTGAAATCCATCTCTGTACGGACACCGACCTGGTTCAGCTCGCAGGACCAGAGATATCCTTTTTTCATGGCTGTATCATTTAAAGAGACAATAAACAGATCGAGGGGTTTTGCTACAGAGCTCTTATCAAGCTGCTCCATGACCTCAACCAGTCGATCAAAGCCGATTGCAAAGCCGATTGCCGGTGTTTGCGGGCCACCCAGCTCTTTGACAAGGCCGTCATATCTGCCGCCGCCCGCAACAGCACTTTGTGCACCAAGGGAAGTGGTTTGAATTTCCCAGGCGGTTCGGGTATAGTAATCCAGGCCGCGCACCAGGGATTTGTCCACAATAAAATCAACACCCTGCTGCTCAAGGGTTGTTTTTACCGTGTTAAAATGATCTTCACAGTTTTTGCAGAGATGATCCAGGGTTGCAGGGGCATCCTGGAGCGCTTTTTTGCAGTCTGTTACTTTGCAGTCAAGGATTCTTAGCGGGTTTTTATCCATCCTTCTTAAACAGTTTTTACAAAGCTTATCTTTTTTTGATTCAATAAAGCCCAAAAGGGCTTTTTGAAAAGAGGGTCTGCACTCAGGGCATCCAAGGGAGTTAATATGAGCGGAAAGCCCTGTAAGGCCGAGACGTTTAAATAATTCGTTTAAAAGAAAAATCAGTTGAGCGTCGATAAGGCCGGATTCAATGCCAAAGATTTCTGCATCAATTTGATAGAATTGACGGTATCTGCCTTTTTGGGGCCTTTCTATCCTGAACATGGGACCGATCATGAAAAATTTTCTGATGGGGTCTGCGGCATACATTTTATGCTGGATATAAGATCTGACAATAGATGCTGTCGCTTCCGGCCGCAGGGTCAGTTTATCCCCTTTTCTGTCCGCAAAAGTGTACATCTCTTTTTCTACAATATCGGTTGCCTCTCCAATACTTCTTGCAAAAAGCT